>JAQTVK010000015.1 GCA_028706795.1 Candidatus Omnitrophota bacterium
GGATACACAGATATCGACCTCCATGACGATCTTGTTTCTCCTTCCGTGGGCCCGGGATCATATCTTGATAGGTATAACCAAATAATTTATCAAGTCAAGCGTAACGCCGATAACGACTGGCTGACTACGCAATGGTACCTGAAACTCTATAACAGGCCGGATGATACGTCGAGATGGGATGATATAAGGATAATCCCTATCAGCGGGTTTTACCAGTCAGCGCCTTTTATCGCCTCATACTATAACAGCGGGAATCCCATCAGGTGGGGAACGGCTTCCTGGACATTGACGATCCCCTCGACCGCGAGCGCGGCGGACGAAACATGCGCTGTCCAGGCAAATACCGGGACAGGCCTGATAGGAGTTTCCATAAACGGGGCTATCAACAGGGTATCGACATCACTGACCTATAGGGTGAACTTTGGCACGGCGAATGGAAATTACAACGAAACGCCCGTGCTCGAAGACATAACCTTCACATATCTTCCCAAGGCGAAGGTTATCTACCGGAGGGACCTGTAGATGTATCGTTTTGTTTTTTTACCCTTGTTTGTCTTTTTCGCCGCGTTTGTATTCAACGGCGTTTACGCCGATGTCTTTGAATTAAAGACCGGCGAGATAATAGACGGCAAGATAACCAAGGAAACAAAGACCGGGGTGACGGTCAAATTGAGGAACACGACCGGCTCCAGGGAATTCCCTAAATCCCAAATAAAAAGCGAAAGAAAAGAGGTTGTCCCCGAAGAGCAGCTTTATTCTACCAAAGAAGACCAGTATTTCCTTAAAGCGAAAAAAATAGATACTAAAGATGCGAACGCTCAGCTGGAGCTGGCGGAGTGGTGCAGAAAGAACGCGACCGACGAGAACGGGCTTTTAGAGATGGCTATGGTACATTTTAGGATAGCCGAGCGATTAGACCCCGAGGTCGTGAAGAAAGAACGGAAAGACCTGTCGAAGGCCGAAGAAAAAGCGGCTGAAAAAATATTTTTTGAGGCCGAAAAAGAATTTAAGCAAGACGAATATATTAAGTCGGAAAGGCTTATTCTCTCAGCCATATCTATGTACCCGAATTCTAAGTCCGCCGACAACGCAGAAAAACTTTTGGTCAAGATATGGGGTAGGAGATTGGCCACGAAGGTGCTTCAGGCAAAGGACGGCTTACCTGAGGTAGCCATCAACCAGGATGAGATAGCCCAAATCACTGCCTGGCTGGCTAAAGGCGACCTTCAGGAAAGATATTTTATGAAATGCCTCGATAAGGCGATGGATTTTGAGGAGAGGGCTAAACAGGTGAGCAGGGGGGACGCCCAGGGATATTACATCCTCGCGATAGAGTGTTATAAGCTCCTTCTTATTTCAGGCGATCCTAAATTGGAAAGCTTAGCCCATTCCAAGTTCCCGGTGCTGATGAAAGAGGTCTTCAAGGATACGCCCGTCCCATCCAGCTACAGGAATTATATGTATATGTCGGATTACCTTGGCAAACTTGAGGACGCCGGCCTCGTGGAAAAGATAAGCGGGAAGTATTTTAAGACAGGCGAGGACCTGTATAAAAAAGCGAGGAAATCCAAACAGCCCGAGAAGGCGGCGAAGGCGAACAGCGCCTATCTCTGTTTCTCGATAACGAACAATTTCTCAAAGGATGAAGACCTTAAGCAGAAGGCCCTTAACGGCATGATAGAGTCCCAAAGGATAGCGAGGGCGCTTAAATAGTGGAATATGGCCGAAAATAAGAAGACGGTGCTTATAGCAGAGGACGAGCCCCTGAACATGAGATTGACCGTTGATCTCCTCGAGATCAACGGTTTTAATACGTTAAGCTGCTGTGACGGCATAGCCGCGCTCGAGGCCTTAAAGGATACCATCCCCGATATCATCCTCCTTGATATCAATATGCCCAAGATGAACGGGTTCGAGGTCCATAAAAAGATAAGGGAGGACCGCCGCCTCGACCGCGTCAAGATACTCGCGCTCTCCGCCTCGGCGATGAAAGAGGACGAGGAGAGGATAAGGGCCGCCGGGTTTGATGATTTCATCCCGAAACCGATCGACACAAAAAGTCTGGTAAAAAAGATAAAGGATTATTTATCCTTATGAGCAGGGACGAACTCGAGATCCAGTACCGCGAACTCGTTGAGAACGCCAACAGCATCATCCTGCGTATGGACATGAAGGGCGATGTCACTTATTTCAACAGGTTCGCCCAGAATTTTTTCGGGTACAGGCAGGAGGAGATCCTGGGGGAGAACGTCGTCGGCACGATAGTGGCACCGGCCGATTCCTCGGGCCGGGACCTTAAGGCGATGATCGACGACATGGCGCTCCATCCGTCGAGCTATGTGAGCAACGAGAATGAGAACGTGATGCGCAACGGCACGCGCGTCTGGATCGCCTGGACGAACAAGGCGATCCTCGACGAGGATGGCCGCGTCAGGGAAATACTCTGCATCGGCAACGACATAACCAGGCTTAAGGAGGCAGAGCAGGAGATAGTCAAGGCGAAGGAGGCGGCGGAGGGCGCAAATAAGGCGAAGAGCTCGTTTTTGGCCAATATGTCGCATGAATTGAGGACGCCGCTCAACGCGATAATAGGTTTTTCCGAATTGATGAAAGACGAAAGCGTCGGCCCGTTAACCGGTAAGCAAAAGGAATACCTCGATTACGTCTGGGAAAGCGGCAAACACCTCCTCTCGCTGATAAACGATATACTCGACCTTTCGAAAGTCGAAGCGGGGAAGATGGAGCTTGAGCTGGGGGAGTTCGACCTTAAGGAACTTTTAAAGAAGAGCTTTATCTTCATATCGGAGAAAGCGGCGAAGCACGGCATAACCCTCTCCGCGGACGTCAAAGAGGGCGTGGGGCCGATAAAAGCGGACGAGAGGAAAGTCAAACAGGTCATCTTCAACCTGCTCTCGAACGCGATGAAATTCACCCCGGACGGGGGCAAGATCGGCATAGACGCCAAAAAAACCGACAAGGGAGAGATCCTGATCTGTGTCTGGGATACCGGCATAGGCATTGAAGCCAAGGATAGCCATAAGATATTTTCGGAATTCGAGCAGGTCGACAGCGAATATTCGCGTAAATACGCGGGTACCGGGCTGGGCATGCCGTTAAGCAAGAAATTTGTGGAACTGCACGGCGGGAAAATGTGGTTTGAGAGCGAAGGCAACGGTAAAGGGACGCGTTTTTATTTCACCCTGCCGCTTAACATCGGTCAAAAATAGGAGGTAAAAGATGGCGAAGATCCTGATGATAGACGACGACGCGATGGTGCTTAAACTTTATTCGGAGATCTTATCAAAAGAGGGGCACGAGGTCCTGACCTCCAGCGACGCGAAAAAAGGTTTCGACCTGGCCATATCGCAGGTCCCGGCGCTTATCCTCCTCGATATCATGATGCCGACCGTCGACGGGACGCGGGTGCATGAGGCCCTTTCACAGAACGACAAGACAAAAGACATCCCGGTCGTTTTCCTGACGGCGCTCGTGAGGGAAGAAGAGGTCGCGGCAAGCGGAGGGAAGATAGGCGGGCTGGATTACATATCCAAATCCACCCCTAAAGACAAATTCGTCAGCCAGGTCAGCGATATCTTAGCAAGGAAGAAGTAGGGATATACGACATGGCTGCGGGATCCGGATTTAGCATCAAGGTCGCAAGGAAGATCGAAGAGATACCTGCGGGGGACTGGAATAAGCTCATGCCGGGGACAGGGGAGAACTATTATTTCCTGGAAACCCTCGACGGATCGAACATGTCGCAATTCGCCTTCTATTACATCATGGTCTATGACAGGGATACCCCGGTAGGGGCGACCAGTTGTTTCGCCATGAATTTCGGGTCGGATTTCGGCGTTACCGGGAAGTTCAAGGGGTTCGCCAGGTGTATCAAGAATATCTTCCCTTTTATCTTAAACCCCAGGATCCTGATCTGCGGACTGCCGAACGGCCAGGGCAATATAGGGATAGCCGCCGACCCGAAGTCGGTGATCGAGGCTATATGCGACGGAATGGATCAGGTAGCGGAGAAGGAGAGGGTGAAGGTCATCGTATTCAAGGATTTCAGTTTCAGGTACAGGGATATGCTCGATAAGTGCCTTGATCCCGGTTTTTTCAGGACCGCGTCCCTGCCTTTCACGGAAATGAATATCCGCTTCCCGGATTTTGACGGGTACCTGGAGACGTTAAGCTACTCTTCGAGAAGCGGGTTGAGGAGGAAATTCAAGAAGATAGACGAGGAGGTCAAGTTCGACCTTGAGGTGAAAGGCAAGCTGGAAGAGGATGAATTGAACGAGGCGTATGCCCTCTATCTCCAGACGTTCGCCAGGAAAGAGGTAGGGCTCGAGAAAGTGCCGGTTGACTTTTTCAGGAAAATTTCAAAGAATATGCCGGAAGAGACGAAGTTCTTCTTATGGTGGATAGATAAAAAGATGGTCGCGTTCAGCTACTGCCTGGCATCCGGGGGCCGTTTCCTCGATTATTACCTCGGGTTCGATTATTCGATCGCCTATCACTTCCATCTTTATTTCATAAGGTTCCGCGACCAGTTGAATTGGTGCATCAATAATAATATCAGGATGTATGAATTCGGGACCACCGGGTATGAATCGAAAAGAAGGCTGGGTTTTAGGCTCGTCCCGTCGTATAATTACGTAATGCACCGCAACAAGTTCCTCAACCCGGTCGTCAGGGTCTTCAGCCGGAACCTTGTGGAAAAATTATATAAGTTCTTTTCGAAGCGGAAAAAATAACGGCCAGCCCTATCAAAATCCTTGTCATAACAAGGCATAATCCTTTATAATATTACCCATGAAGACAAAGACGGTATTTTTGGCCGCCGCCCTTATCTTCCTGGGTGCGGGCGTATTTATCGCATACAGGAACTACGGCGGTTCTGCGGAGATCAGGGCCAGGGAGAAAGCATGGGCCGGGCTGAAGAAGGACCTGCAAAATAAGGTAGGGCGTTTCAACGGTACGGTCGGCCTCGTGATCAAGGACCTGGACACGGGCCGTGAGATCGACCTCAATAAAGATACCCCGATCCCGTCCGCCAGCCTGGTGAAGATCCCCATTATGCTCTCCTGCTATTACGCAGCCCGGGATGGCAAAATAAATTTAAACGACCCTGTGAGGCTTGGATACGCCGACAAGGTAGGAGGATCGAAAGTGCTGGGGAACAAGCCGGTAGGCTCGGTCTTTACCGTAGAACAGCTGCTCAAACCCATGATAACGCAAAGCGATAATGCCGCCGCTAACCTCCTGATCGAGCACATGGGATTCGACACCCTGAACATATATTTCAGGAAGATGGGTTTAAAAGACACTAATTTAGCGCGCAAGATGATGGATTTCAAGGAGCGGAGGGCGGGAGAAGAGAACTACACTACCGCGGCGGATATGGCCGACCTCCTGGAGGAGCTATACCGTAAGAAATTCTTGAATGATGAGATATCCGACAAATGTCTCAAACTTTTGGGCCAGCAAAAGATCAACGACAGGATCCCCAGGAAGCTTCCCAAAGGCGGGGCGTTGATCGCCCACAAGACAGGCCTGGAAAGGCATATCTGCCACGACGTGGGGATCGTCTTCACCGACAACGGTGATTTCCTGATATGCGTCCTGGTAAAGCACGAGAACAGGTTCGCCATGCCCGCGAAGAAACTTATATCGGATATCGCGTTATTGACGTATAATTATTACCGTAAGTTTTAAAAAAAGTAAAGATGCCTACAAGGCGATAGGATGCTTAACCGCGAATTACAGGAAAAGGTATTTGACGCCCAAAGGAACGAACTTACCGAGAGTATCGTATATAAGAAGCTCGCCGCCATAGTAAAAGATAAAAGGCAGGCGGATATACTGGAAAAGATCTCCCGCGAGGAGCTGGACCATTACGGGATGTTCAAGGCCTTTACGCGCAAGGATGCCCCTCCAAAGAAATTCAAGGTCTTTATCTATGTATTTATTTCAAGGATATTCGGGTTGAGCTTCGGCCTGAAACTGATGGAGAACGGGGAATGCCTCGCCCAGGACGCCTATGCGGGGTTGAAGGAGGCCCTGCCCGAGATAGGTAAGACGGTGGAGGAAGAGAAGGAACACGAGGCCGCTCTACTCAAGTTGATCGACGAAGACCGCCTGAAATACGTCAGTTCCGTCGTGTTGGGCCTGAACGACGCCTTGATAGAGTTCGCCGCCAGCCTGGCAGGTTACACCCTGGCCCTGCAGCACTCAAAGCTCATAGGCATCGTGGGGTTGATAACCGGAGTAGCGGCATCCGCCTCGATGGCCGCCTCGGAATACCTGTCCGTGAAGCATGAAGAGACGGGGAAAGATCCCGTTAAGGCCAGTATTTACACCGGAGTAGCGTATATAATAGTGGTTACGCTCCTGGTTTTGCCGTATTTCCTGTTCAAGAACGTCTTTTTAGACCTGGGGCTGGTGATATGCACCGTACTCCTGGTAATATTTATATTTACCTTTTATGTCTCGACCGCCAAGGGCCTTGATTTCAGGAAGAGGTTCCTGGAGATGGCGGGTATAAGCCTGGTCACGGCCTCGATAACGTTCCTCATCGGGCTGGCAATAAGAAATATATTCAAAGTGGAAGTCTAACAAGCCTATTTAAAGGTCAAACATAAGGAGGTAGTCTAGATGTCACTGTTCCAGGCGATGATCAGCGGCAGTTTCGCCATATTGATCCTTGTCGGCTGCTCTATCCTGTCGCTCGCTATAATAATAGAAAGGTGTTTTTACTACCGCAGCAGGTCCAGGGTCAAGAGAAGGGATTTTATGGATGAGATAAGCACGGAATTGAAGAGGGACCGTCTCATGAACGCGCTGGATATCTGCGAAAATACCAAGACCCCTTTCTCCAGCGTCGTCCACGCGGGGTTGAAGCTCTTCGGCCACAATGAATCCGTGATATCCAACGCGATGGAAAGGGAAGTGACGATAGAAACCACCAAATTGGAGCAATATACGAGCGTGGTGGGCACGATCGCGAGCACCGCCGTTTATATCGGCCTCTTCGGGACCGTCCTGGGCATAATAAGGGCTTTCCACGATATCGCCCAGAGCGCCGGGTCCGGCGGGATAAACGTCGTGATCAACGGCATAGCCGAGGCGTTGATCTGCACCGCAGCAGGGCTCTGCGTGGCCGTGCCGGCCGTGATCGCGTATAATTATTTCATCAAGAGGATAGATAAGTTCGTCGTAGATATGGAATTGTGCGTTTCCGAAACCATGGACCTCATCACCTTCAAACACAGATGAAAAGAGAATCCAGAAGGCAAAGGTTAGTCGCGGAGATAAATATAACGCCGTTCACCGACGTTATCCTCGTCCTGCTTGTCATATTCATGATAGCGACCCCGCTCATCTCCCAGACGAGCCTTAAAATAAGGCTTCCCGAGGCCAAGAGCGGGCAGCCGCTCGAAGCTCCTAAGAAGACGCAAGCATATGTCACCATAATGAAGGACGGTTCGACGTATCTCGATAAGGACCAGGTGACGAAAAGGGAATTAAGGGCTAAGATCGACGCCTTGCACAGGAACAACCCGGAGATGAGCGTCATCGTCCATTCGGACAGGCTGACGCCGTTCAAGGATGTGGTCAGCGTCCTCGATGTCTTGAACGAACTGGGAGTGAATAAACTGAGCATAGGGGCGATGACCGAAAGGGAGATCAACAGGTAAATATGCGCCGGCAATGCACGGCATTAATATTTATCATTCTTTTTATTGCGCAGGATTCATACGGGATGAGCAGGTTCATAGAATTCGAGCGTACTGCGCAGCCGACCCTCCTTTATCCCACGACTAACGATATCAACCTGGAGGGAAAAGATTTCCTCGATTTCCGGTGGCAGACGGGCGATCGCGGGCAGACCGACCATTATGAATTGAGGTTATATAACGGTTACGACACCACTGTATCGGGCCTCATCCTGAAAGTGGACGTATATACAAGCCCGGCAAGGATCCAGGCCGCGACTTTTAAGGAAGGCGGGGTATATACCTGGAGCTTAAGGCAGATATTAAGGAGCGGCAGGAGAGGCGACTATAGTTACAGTTCGTTCAGGGTCATAAAAAAATAAGGGAATGGCAAGATGAAAAAACTTTTGCATATCATCGCCACGCCGAGAGGCGAGGAGTCGAGGACGCTCAAGGTGGCGGATGCCTTTCTTGAGGAATTCCGGGCGGAACATCCGGATTGGGCTGTGGAAGACCTTGATCTCTCGAAAGAGGAGCTGCCTTCGCTTACGCTAAAGAGGGTCGACGGCAAATATATCCTGCTGTCGGGCAAAGACCTGTCCGGCGAGCTGAAAGAGGCCTGGGAAGAGATCGTCAGGCATATCGAGAGGTTTATGTCGGCGGACGGCTACCTGATAAGCACGCCGATGTGGAATTTCAGCATCCCGTACACGCTAAAACATTATATCGACGTCATAATCCAGCCGAAATACCTGTTCCGCTATACGGCGGCCGGCTCCGAGGGGCTGGTGAAGAACAGGAAGATGGTAGTCATCGCCAGCAGGGGCGGAGATTACAGCGCCGGGAAGGCCCGCGCTGCCGACTTCCAGGAACCATACCTGCGCGCGATATTCGGTCTCGTGGGTATCACCGACATTTCTTTTGTCGTCGCTCAGCCCATGGACATGGGACCTGAGTTGCAGAAACAGAAGATAAACGAAGCGCAACAGGCCGCCAGGGCGGCCGCCAAATTCTGACAAGGGACAATAATTTGCCGGATGAACTTACGATAAAGATCGCGGGTGAAGCGGGCCAGGGGATGCAGACGATAAGCACGGTCCTGGCCAAGGCGTTCAAAAAGGCCGGCCTGCATATATTTGCCAACCAGGATTTCATGTCCAGGATACGCGGAGGCAACAACTTTTCCCAGCTGAGGGTCGCGACAAAGCCGCTCTTCACGCTGCGTGAAAAGAGCGATATAACAGTTTCCCTGGACAAGGAAAGCGCAAAGATCCATAAGCCGTCCGTCGCCGGCAAGGGCATAATAATATTGGACAGGCAAAGATCCGGCATAACGGATAACGACCCGTCATATTTCGACGCCCCCTTTTACGATATGGCTAAGAAGGCCGGCGGCAGCGAGCTCTATGCCAATTCCGCGGCATGCGGCATCGTTGCGGGGATCACCCGCCTCGATTTCCGCCATATCGAAGGGGCATTGAACGAGGCGTTCGGCGACAAGCCCGCCGACGTGAAAAAGATAAATATCGACACCGCGCGCTCAGGCTATGATTTCGCCAAGAATAATTTCAAGCCGGATATATTCGTTATGAAGAAAGGCGGCCCGAACGGCAACTTATTTATGAACGGCAACGAGGCGATAGCGCTCGGCGCCATAAGGGCCGGCTGCAAGTTCTATTCCGCATACCCGATGTCGCCTTCCACGAGCATCATGGAGAACGTAAGCCGCTACGCGAAGGATTTTAATATCATCGTCGAACAGGCCGAGGACGAGATCGCCGCGATCAATATGATAATAGGGGCTTCTTTCGCGGGCGTCCGGTCGATGTGCGCCACGTCCGGCGGCGGTTTCGCTTTGATGGTAGAAGGGTTAAGCCTTGCAGGGATGCTCGAAACGCCTATCGTCGCAGTGGATGCGCAAAGGCCGGCTCCCGCTACAGGATTTCCCACCCGCACGGAACAGGCCGACCTGGATTTCCTTATCCACGCGGGCCACGGCGAATTCGCGAGGGCAGTATTTGCTCCCGGGACAGCAGAAGAGGCGTTTTACCTTACGGTGAAAGCGTTCAACCTCGCGGAAAAATACCAGATACCGGTCCTGATAATGACAGACCAGCACCTGGCCGATTCTTCCCGCGATATAGAACCGTTCGATATGGACAGGGCGAAAGTAGAGCGCCACATAATATCAAAAGAGGACTCAAGGAAAATTGCCGGATATAAGCGTTATCAGCTTACCGAGACGGGCGTCTCTCCTATGGCGGTGCCTTCCTGGATAGAGGATGTCATTTACGCGGACAGCGACGAGCATACCGAAGAAGGGCATATTACCGAGGACGGGAATATCAGGATGTCGATGGTCGAGAAGCGGTTTTATAAGAAGATGGAGCTTCTCTCTCAGGAGATAGAGGAACCGACCAGGTACAATATCGAAAGCGCCGACACCATACTGGTCGGGTTCGGCTCGACATACGGGGCGATGAAAGAGGCGTGCGAGAGTATCGCGGGCAGGAGAGCCGGTTTTGTGCACCTCTCGCAGGTATGGCCTTTTCCCTCCGGGCAAATAGCCGGGCTGTTGAAAAAGGGAAAGAACATCCTTACGGTAGAGAACAACGCCGGCGGCCAACTGGCTAAGCTCATCCGGCGCTCAACGGGCATAGAGGTGGAAGGTTCGATATTGAAATATGACGGCAGGCCTTTTAATTCAGACTTCCTGAAAGAGAGGGTTTTAGAGGTGGTGAACAATGGCAGACGTTAAGGATTTTATCAGCAGTGATCCTATAGCATGGTGTCCGGGGTGCGGGGATTACGGCATCCTGAACGCGTTGAAAGCGGCGCTCGTAAAACTGGGACGGAAACCCAAGGATATTGTAATCGCCTCGGGGATAGGCCAGGCCGCGAAATTGCCCCACTATATAAAATGCAACTGCATTAACGGGCTCCACGGCAGGTCGCTGTCATACGCGTCCGCCGTAAAGATCGTGAACCGCGAATTGACCGTCATCGTGACTACGGGCGACGGGGATTGCTACGGCGAGGGAGGCAACCATTTTATCCATAACATAAGGCGTAATGTGGATATCACGGTTATAGTCCACAACAACCAGATATATGGTCTCACTAAAGGCCAGGCGTCGCCCACGACCGATGAGGGATATGTAACGAAAGTCCAGCCGCAAGGCGTCATCTTAGAGCCCATCCGCGCGCTGGAGATGGCGATAGCCCTCGGCGCGGGTTTTGTGGCGCGCGGTTATTCCTCTAATATGGAACACCTCTCGTGGCTGATCCTGGAGGGCATAAACCACAAGGGGTTCTCCCTCGTCGAGGTATTACAACCGTGCGTCTCGTTCAACAAAAAAAATACGCACGAATGGTATTCTAAGAGGGTATATAAGGTCAACGACGACCCGGCATACGACCCCGGAAATTTTGTCGCCGCGTTCCAGAAGGCGTCGGAATGGGGTGACAGGATCCCCACCGGTATAATATACAGGGCAGAGAAGCCTTCCTATGGAGAAAAAAGCGGCCTGGATAAGGCGGCGCCGCTGGTCGACAGCGATATAGATGATATAGACCTGACCGGGATCTTGAAAGGGTTCGCGTAAAAAAGATCGAAGGCGGTGATAAGGGCAAATAAACCTTGATATGAGCGGGCAGCGGGAATATAATTTTAAAGTTGGGAATCGCGCTTGGATAACATAACCCCTTGAAAGGAGGTTAAGCGTGAAAAACGTCAGAGTGGAATTAATAGAGATGTTGAATAAGGCCCTCGGGCTGGAACATGCCGCGAGGATCCAGTACCTGGCCCATGCCGAGTTGATACAAGGACTTGGGTCGGAGAAGATAATAGAACGTTTAAAGGAGATAGCATCCGACGAAGAGAAGCATGAAGGCATGTTCCGCAACCTTATAGGCAACTACCTTGACGGTGAACCCTCGATGAAGATCGCGGAGACCCACAGGGCGAAGGAGATAA
>JAQTVK010000146.1 GCA_028706795.1 Candidatus Omnitrophota bacterium
GGGGGTCAGGCGCGCGGCGGTCCCGATCACCAACAGGATAAAAGGCAAGAAACGCCCGATCCCGTTCATCGAGGACGCGATAGTCCCGCCGGAGAATCTGGGCGATTTTATAATAGGCGCTTACGCGATATTCGAAAAATACGGAGTCGAGGCGTGCGTCTACGGGCATGCGGGTGACGGCAATATGCACATACGCCCGCTCCTCGACATGAAGGATAAAGCGGACCTTGCCAAGATCGATAAGATAGCCGATGATTTTTACAGGATGGTCATCTCGCTCGGCGGCTCGACTACCGCCGAACACGGCGACGGAATATTAAGGGTCCCGTATCTCAAGAAACAGTTCGGGCCGCTTTACGATATCTTCGTCCGGATAAAAAATATCTTCGACCCGAAAGGCATCTTAAATCCCGGCAAGAAGATAGGCAAGGACGGGACGATAACGCACGACCTGGTCTATGACGCCGGGATAAAATATGTAAATACGAGGACGATCTTCGATTCGGAAAAAGTAAGGGAGGAGATAGAGAAGTGCCATGCCTGCGGCCTTTGCAGGAACGTATGCCCGGTAAACATCAACCTGCCGCAGGAACTCGCCTCTCCGCGCGCCAAGGCCGCGATACTTAAGGCCATAATCACCGGCGAACTGGACAAAAAGCTGCTCAAGGACAGGGCCATTAAAAATGTCCTTGACCTGTGCATCAACTGCAAGTCCTGCCGCGTGGAATGCCCGACCGGCGCGGACGTCTCCGAACTTTGCGCCCTGGCCAAGGAAATATACGTAAGGGAATGGGGCGTGCCGTTATCCCAGTCGGTCCTGGAAAATATGAGGCTGCTCGGTTCGGTCTCGGTCGAATTAACGGCCTTCGCCGATATTTTTATGTGTTCCCGGTTCGGCAGGCGCCTCATGCAGTCCTTCCTCGGACTGGACAAGAGGCGTCTCCTGCCCAAACCCAGCATCCCGCCATTCGAAAAAAGGAAATTAAGCGGGAGAAGCGGCAGGAGGAAGGTCGCGTATTTTTATGGTTGCTTCGTTAACTATTTCAATGCAGATTCAGAAGGAGCAGCCATGCTTAAGGTATTCGAGAAGAATAATATAGAGGTAGTCATCCCGCGCCAGAAATGCTGCGGCATTCCGAGCATCTCATCCGGCAACACCGACGCCGTCAGGAAAGACATCGCCTATAACCTCAAATACCTTAACGAGGCCGTGAAGTCGGGCTGCGATATCGTGACCGGATGCCCGAGCTGCGGGCTTGCCATTAAAGAGGATTATCCGAGGATCCTCTCTACGCCCACGGCGCTCCTCGTCTCGCAGAAGACCTTCGATATCCACGAATACCTGTGGATCCTGTTTAACGAGGGTGAGATGAACACTAATTTCAAGCCCTCTAGCAAGAGTGTCATATTCCATGTCCCATGCCACCTTAAGGCCCAGGAGATGGGCGACCTGCAGGAGTGCCTGGTCGAACTCATCCCCGGGGTATCGATAAAGAAGATCGCGGATTCGTGCTGCGGCATGGGCGGGACGTTCGGGCTCAAAAAACAGAATTACGATCTCTCTCTTGCTATAGGGGAAAAGCTGTTCAAAGAGATAAAGGAAGCGGACGCCGACTATCTACTGACAGGCTGCGGCGCGTGCAAGTCCCAGATATCGCAGGCCACCTCCGCGAAGGTCATCCATCCCATCGAATTCCTCGCCGAACACTACTAGATTTTGAGGATCATCTCTGCCGCGCGCCTGCTCGCGCCCGGTCCGCCCAATCCCGCTTTTACCGCGGCAAGGCGCGCCTTCATCGCTTCCGTCTTTTCGGGGGAGGAGAAGAGCGAGGAGACCTCCGAGGATATATTAGAAGGCGTCGCGTCGAATTGTACCAATTCCGGGACTATCCTTTCGCCGGCTATGATATTTACCAGGCCGATATTCGGGACCTTGACCAGCAGTTTCCCGACGAGCCAGGTAAGAAGAGAGACCTTGTATATTATCAGCATCGGCTTCTCAAGTATCATCGTCTCGATAGTCGCAGTCCCCGAGGCGACCAGGGCCAGCTCCGCGGCGTTTATGCAGTCATACGGATAGCCCTCAACGATCGCGGGCTTAAGCGGCGCCCTCTTTAATATTTTTTCGTATGCCGAAACTTTTATCTCCGCCGGTTTGGCCAGTATGAACTGCGTATTCCCGAACCTGTCTTTTATACGTTTGGCGGCTTTAAGCATTATCGGGAGATTTCTTTCGATCTCCGTAAGCCGCGATCCGGGCAAGAGGGCTATTACCTTGAATGCCGGCTCGAGGCCGTATTTTTTCAGGAACTCATCCCTGCCGAAGGAGGGCTTTACCACGTCGAGCAGGGGATGCCCCACGAATTCCACGTTGACGCCCTCTTTCGCGTAAAAATCCTTCTCGAACCCGAGGATAACTATCATCTTGTCGACGTATTTTTTTACGGTATTCACGCGCCCCTTGCGCCACGCCCATATCTGCGGGCTGATGTAATATATTACGGGGATCCCGCGTTTCTTCGCCTCTATTGCGAACCGCAGGTTGAATTCCGGGTAGTCTATAAGGACGACTGCGTCAGGTTTTTCGGAATCGAGCTTTCTTACGAGGAGGTTGAATGCGTCCTTGAACTTCTTGAGGCTGGATAATATCTCGAGGATGCCGATGACTGAGAGGTCTTTTATGTCTTGGAACGATTGAAGGCCGGCCTTAACCATCTTCTCGCCGCCCATGCCGACCAGTTTTACATCCGGTTCGATCTCCTTTAACGCGAGAGCGAGGCTTGATCCGTGCAGGTCGCCCGAAGCCTCGCCCGCTATTATCATTATCTTTTTAGGCATTATTCTTCAGGTTTTCCCTTATCGCGTCCTCTATCTGCAGGGCGATCTTCAGCGCATCACGCCCTTCCTCGCCGGAGACGAGCGGCCGTTCGCCGGT
>JAQTVK010000147.1 GCA_028706795.1 Candidatus Omnitrophota bacterium
TTATCCATTCCTCGCGGCCGTCCTGCGCCTTGTTTATCTTCCTGGCATATTTTTTTCCGAGGCTCTCGGCGAGCATCTGCACGTACCAGTCGGCCGTAGATTTCAGGGTCTCCGAAAAAGGCATGGCTATCGCTATATCCTTGCCTTTCATCCTGTAGAGTATCGTGTGCAGGGCCGCGTACATATAGGAGGGGTTTTTTGAGAGGTCGGGCGAGCTGCACCGTTTATACATATCCGCGGCGCCCTTAAGGACCTCTTCTAAATCTACCCCGATTATCGCGAGGTGAAGGAGGCCCATATTGAACTCCGAGAACCTTCCGCCCACGCCTTTCATCAACGGGAGGTTCCTGAAACTGAGGGAATCCTCCTCCTGGTGCCGGTCCGCGATCTTGCGCAGGCTCCCGGATTCCGGGTCGGTTATCGCGAATATCTGCTTTCCGTAATCCTTGCCCGTGCCTTTCTTGAGCCAGTCCTCGACGGCGATAAAGGCGGCCTTCGTCTCGGTCGTCTCGCCCGATTTAGATATGACGATGACAAAAGTCTTTTTCGGGTTCAAATTACCGAGCAGGACCGAGAGCGTATCCGGGTCGAGGTTATTCCCCTCGAAATATACCCTCGGCCGTTTCTTCCTCACGCCGGCGAATTCGTTATAATAAGGAGGGCAGAGCGCGTCCTGCGCCGCCTTCAGGCCGAGATACGAGCCTCCTATGCCCAGGGATATCACGTTTTCGTATTTTTTCGCTATCTCATTCCCGAGCTTTTGGATCCCCTTTATTTCCTTTTTATCCTGGAAAGGCAGGCGCGTCCATTCGAGGCCCAATTTTACCCTGTTGCGGCTGTCGGCGAGGACCGAGGCCAGGTGTTCGTGCGCCTCTTTTACCGAGTAGGAGAGGGCGTTTAATTCCGTTTCCTCGACGCCGTGCTCTTTTCCCACATTGAAACCGAACATGTTATTGAAATCAAATTTCAGCGCTTTCATCGTAAAGCCCTTTCTGTTTTTGGTTTGCCTATTTTACTACTCTTTGATACAATAAATCAACACAATCCACCCTTTCCTTAATAAGGAGGCATGCCATGCGCAAGAATGTCGCCATCGAGAATGATTTCACGCGGGAGGACACCTGGCGGATATTCAGGATAATGTCCGAGTTCGTCGACGGGTTCGAGACCCTCTCAAGGGCCGGCAAAGCAGTGTCGATATTCGGTTCCAGCCGTTTCAAGCCCGGCAATAAGTATTACAAGATGGCCGAGGAGACCGCCTACCTCCTCGCAAAAGAAGGATACGCCGTCATCACCGGCAGCGGCCCCGCGATAATGGAGGCCGCGAATAAAGGCGCGAAGAGGGCGAAAGGCCACTCGATAGGCCTTAATATCCAGATACCGCTCGAACAAGAAGCCAATAAATATGTGGACACCCTCCTCGATTTCCGCTATTTCTTCGTCAGGAAAGTCATGTTCGTAAAATACGCGAAGGCCTTCGTGATAATGCCCGGCGGGTACGGCACGCTCGATGAATTCTTCGAGGCCATCAACCTCATCCAGACCCAGCGGATCCAAAAATTCCCGGTAATCATGATGGGGAGCGAGTACTGGAAAGGGATGATAGGCTGGCTCAAATCGACGGTCCTCAAGAGCGGGGCGATATCCAGGGAAGACCTCAATCTCTTCACGGTCGTGGATAAGCCGAAAGACGTTGTCGGTGTGATAAAGAAATTTTACAGGAAGCAGGCGAGAAAAAAATCAGCGTGAAAACGATAAAGCTCAAGCCAATAAACATCACCGGCAAGATACTCCTGCGTCTCGAGAAGAAGGGCCTGATAAGGACGCTCAGGCCTACAGCGAAGGTGCTGCGCAGGGCCGTCAGGGCCGGGCTCGTCGATACCATCTACTCTTCGCCGGTCGAGCACGGTACCCATAAACTCATCTGCGTCAGGTCGGATGACGGCGGCAGGATCGCCCTCAATTCGCATCCTCACAACGAAGAATTCATAATGATAAACAACACGGGCCTGAAATTAAAACCGGTGCTGATGGCCGTGGCCCTGTCTAAATACAGGGATATAGAGAGGAAGGCCAGGGAAGGGAGGCTGGCCTCAAAGGATTTCCTTTTACTGAGGCTCAAATACAACGACCACAAGACCTGCGTTTTCACTATGCTCAAGGATACGCCGCATTGCGAGATATCGGAGCCGGGCAGGGGCAGGCCTTCCATCTTTTTCGTCAGTGAACCGGCAAACCTGCCGATGAGGTACCTGGATATAGCCGGCTACACCTTCGCCTTTTTGAGGGATACGGACAAATGACTTTTGATGTCTTCACAATAAGGGAGATAATAAAACAGGGGTCGCCCTGGACTTTCGTCGTCGTATTCTGGGCGGCCGCGGTCCTCAGCCTCGCCTCCTGCACCATCGTCAGGATACCTGTGATAGTCGGCCTTATCGGCGGCATATCCACGTCCAAGAAGAAGGCCTTTTTGCTGACCCTTTCTTTCGTATCCGCTCTCGTCCTGAGTTATACGCTTATGGGCGTCATGTTCTCGCTTATAGGCTCCCTTGCCGGCCATATGATGAGATTAAGCAGGTACTTTTATTATCTCGCGGCCATCATCGTCCTGCCGGTCGGCCTTCAGATGGCGGGGCTTGTCAGGTTCAGGTTTTTTGAGGATACCGTATCGCGCGTCTTACAGATACGGCGCGGCGGGATGCTGGGCGCTTTCCTGTTCGGGCTCGTCTTTGTCCTCTTTGAGGCGCCTACATGCCCGGTCTGCGGCCCGTTCCTTTTGGTCATCGCGAGCCTCGGGATCCTTAAGCAGAACTTCGTCTATTGCATCCTGTTATTTTTCACCTACGCGCTCGGCCAGGCGCTCCCGATAGTACTTGTCGGAGTCTTCAGCGGCATCGTCAAGTATAT
>JAQTVK010000148.1 GCA_028706795.1 Candidatus Omnitrophota bacterium
TGTCCGGGATTTTTCAACAGCAAAGCCAACGGGGCTATAAGGCTGGCGATCGGGCTGGTTGAGGGTTCGCACGACGTGATCATCTTCGATTTTCGCGGGCATGGCGAGAGCGGAGGCAAATTCACCTGGACGGCGAAAGAGCCGCTCGACCTCGAGGCGGTACTGGACTATGCGGTGAGCCAAGGCTATAAAAAGATAGGCATGTTCGGGTTTTCATTAGGCGCGGCGATATCTGTGATTGTTGCGAGCAAGCGGCCCGAGATAAAAAGCATCGTCCTTGTCAGCGCGCCGACCAGTTTTTGGAGGATGGATTATAATTATTGGGACCCGGCGATGCTTTCAGACCTGAAAGCCAATTTGGAATGCAAGTGGGAGGGCAAAGGCGTTAGGCCCGGCAGCATCTTTTTACCTAAGACCAGGCCGATAGACCATATCGCCGATATTGAAGAGGCGCCTATCTTGTTCATCCACGGCGACAGGGACTGGGTCATAAAGGATTACCATTCAAAAAAACTTTATGATGCCGCGAAGGCCAAGAATAAAAAGCTGGTTATAATCCCCAAAGGCCTTCACGCCGAACGGCTGATCGAGGAGTTTCCGGGCAGGATGAGAGAACTGGTGTCTAACTGGTTTAGGGAAACCCTATAAAAGGAGGACCGCAATGAGATGGTTGTTTAATACCCTGATGCAGCTGCTTTCCGCAGTCGTGATGTATTTGATAGGGACGGTCTTCTTCGGGATAGCGCTTATACCCGGGATAGTTCTGTCTTTTAAGACTTGGGCATGCGTGCAAAATATGCCCGGTGCCGTTAAATATCTCTTGTTGGGGCTTTCCATGGCCGGTGGTTATTTCCTTTTTGGGCTGACGCTTGTCCTTTTGGCAGGGGGTGTCCGTGCGGCGCTCTTCCTCAGGCTAAAGGAAGGAGATTATTCCATATTCGATCTTGAGGCGTACAAATGGGCGTTTGTCAGCGCTCTTTATCTGCTCGTGAATTATACATTCATCGATTTTATACTCCTTACGCCTTTCGCCAATCTTTTCCTGCGGCTCCTCGGAGTAAAATTAGGGAAGAACGTCCAGATAAACTCAAAATTCATCTATGACGCGACGCTCCTCGAGATCGGCGACAATACCGTCATCGGCGGCGGCGCGATCATTATAGGGCACATAGTCGAGCGCGGCGTCTTGAAGCTGAGGAAAGTCAAGATCGGGAAAAGCGTTACCATCGGTTCTCATTCGACGATAATGCCGGGTTGCGAGATCGGCGATCACGCCATCATCGGCGCAAGCGCCGTATTGCTGAAGGGAACAAAAGTCGAGCCGCGCGACATATACTACGGCGTTCCCGCGCGTTCACTAAGGGAAAAACACAGAGAGGCAAAAGAAAATGGCCAGGCCTGATTTCGACAATCTTTCAATACATGAAATACTCGAGTCGATAAACAAAAGGTGGTTCTCTAAGACCGCGCTCCAGATAAGGACCAAGGACGGCTGGAACTCCTTGTCGTATGTCCCGCTCGGCGAGAGGGCGGTAGACGTCTCATCCACTTTGCTTAAACTCGGCATACAGAAGAACGACAGGGCCGCGATCCTTTCGGAATCGACGCCGGAGTGGGGAATAGCCCTTTTCGGGATAATCTCGTGCGGCGGGATCGTGGTGCCGATAGACGTTAAATTGAGCGAGAAGGAGATAGGGTTCATACTGGACGACAGCGGCACGAAATTCATATTCGTTTCCGCTAAACTTCTCCCGGTCATAGACAGCCTTAAACCTAAACTGGCCGGCCTTAAGCATATCTTCCTTCTCGACGACTCCGGACGCGCCGATGTCACAAAACTGAAAGACCTTAAGATGCTGCCCGGCGACAAGAAGTATCTTCCGCTGGACATCGGAGATACCGCCCTTATTGTCTATACGTCAGGTACGACAGGCGTCGCGAAAGGCGTGGAACTTACCTATAAGAACTTGATATTCCAGGCGAAGGAGCTTAACCAGCTTGTCCATTATACCGAGGCGGATAATTTTCTCTCCATGCTGCCCCTTAATCACATGCTCGAGATGACGGGAGGATTCCTTTCCCCCCTTTACGTCGGCGCCACAATAACATATTGCGACAGCCTCAAGCCGGCGAACATTATAGCGCTCATGAACGAGACGCGCACGACCGTTATGTTGACAGTGCCGCTCGTCCTGAAGATATTCCATGACGGGATAATAAAAAAGGCACAGTCGCTGCCGTTTCTGGAAAGGCACGCCTTTTTTGTGTTCCTGCACCTCTCCAGGTTCCTGTTGCGGTTCAAGGTAAGGATAGGAAAGTCTATTTTCAGGAAGATACATGACCAGTTCGGCGGACGGCTGAGGTGCTTCGTATCGGGAGGGGCACCTCTCGACCCGAAGGTTGAGATGAATTTCAGCGCGATGGGATTTACTATATTGCAGGGTTACGGGTTGACCGAGACCTCGCCGGTCATAACGGTAAACACGTTCGAGGAGCGCAAATACGGGTCCGTCGGGAAGCCGATACCGGGCGTCGAAGTGAAACTGATGAAGCAGGACGGATCGTTCGGTGATGAAGGCGAGATAGTGACAAGGGGCGACCACATAATGAAAGGATATTACAAAAATACCGAAAAGACCGCCGAGATCATCAGGGACGGGTGGCTGCATACCGGCGACCTCGGGCGCATCGACAGGGACGGTTTCCTGTATATAACCGGCCGCATCAAGAATATGATAGTCCTCGGCGGCGGGAAGAAGGTCTTTCCCGAAGAAGTGGAAGAGATCATGTCGGCAAGCCCTTATATAAAAGAGATATGCGTCCTCGGGAAGAAAGCCGAGAAAGGCCTTAAGGCCGGTACGGAGGAAGTGTTTGCAGTTATCGTGCCAAACCTCGAACAATTTG
>JAQTVK010000149.1 GCA_028706795.1 Candidatus Omnitrophota bacterium
CCGCTACTTCGATAAGCAGGGGACAAAGGTCCTCTTCCCGTTCGCCCACGGCCTTTCTTACACCACCTTTGAATACAGCAACCTTACGATAACTCCTAGTATGGTGCCGGACAATAAGATCGACCTCGAGGCCTCTTTTGACCTAAAGAACACAGGCCAAAGGGAAGGCGCCGAAGTCGCCCAGCTGTATATAAGGGAAATCGCGCCGGGCGTCGAGAGGCCGGTAAGGGAGCTTAAGGGATTCAAGAAGGTGAATTTGAAGCCCGGAGAGACGTTAAGGGTTACGTTCAAGCTTAATAAGAGATCTCTCGCGTTTTATGATGTCGACAAGAAAGACTGGACCGCGAAACCCGGAGAGTTCGAGATCGAGGTGGGCAGCTCGTCCAGGGATATCAAACTCAAGGGTACTTTTACTCTCCGAAAGGGCAATATGCTCTAATGCTGATCCGGGAATTCGTCTCGCTCAGCGTTTTTCTAGCGCTTGTCCTTGCTGTATACATAAAAGAGGGGCAGCTTATATTCAAGCTGCTCCTCTTTAAATTAAGGCGCAAGGAAGGGGTTTCCGGTTTCCTGACCAAGCCTGCGATAGGCGTACATATCCTGGCGGCGGCAGGCGTCCTTTGTTTCCTGTACGGCCTTCTTATAGAACCATATTGGATAGACGTCAAGAGGGTAGAGATAGAGAGCGGAAAATTATCCCACGCCAGTCTCCGCATAGTCCAGTTATCAGACCTGCATACCGATCCCAAAGGTACGAACGAGAAGAAAATAGTAGAGATGGTGAATGCGCTGAAACCCGACATCATCGTTTTCACCGGGGATACGGTAAATACCCCGAAGGCGCTGCCTGTCTTTAAAAGGACCATGAAGGGACTGAAGGCGAGCATAGGAAAATACGCCGTGACGGGAAACTACGATTACTGGTTCCTGCGCGGCCTGGACCTGTTCGGGGGGACAGGTTTTGACCCCCTGGACGGCAGGATAGAGAGAATAAACAAGGGCGGAGATACCTTTTTCATCTCGGGGCTTAATTTCGAGCATGGCGGCCATTGGTTCCCCGTACTGAAAAAAGTGCCGTGGGGATATTACAGCATATTTTTGTACCATAAACCCGACCTTATCGGGGAGTTGAAGGGGGCAAATGTCGACCTGTATCTTGCCGGACATACCCATGGCGGCCAGGTCACGCTCCCTTTCTACGGGGCGATAATCACCCTTTCGAAATATGGCAAAAGATATGAGGCCGGGGAATATAAGGTCGGCGATACCATCCTTTACGTGAACCGGGGCATAGGGACCGAAGGGAAGTTCGGTCTCAGGATGAGGTTCCTGGCGAGGCCCGAGATAACCGTATTCGACATAAAGCCGGCGCGTTCCGACGGCAAAAGATGAAATTGGCCGTTGAAAAAGCACGCAGTTTGTGGTATATATAGGCATCCTACCTAGGAGGGATCTTAAAATGGAAAAATCACTGAAAGGTACAAAGACCGAAAAAAACCTGCTGGCTTCGTTCGCCGGTGAATCGCAGGCGAGGAACAGGTATACATATTTTGCCAGCGCCGCGAGGAAAGAAGGCTATGAGCAGATAGCGAACATATTCACCGAGACCGCGGAGAACGAGAAGGAGCACGCCAAGGTATTTTTCAAGCACCTTGAGGGCGGCGATGTCGAAATAACGGCTACTTACCCGGCCGGCGTGATAAATAACACGAAAGCCAACCTCGAAGCCGCGGCTGCCGGAGAGAACCTGGAATGGACTACGCTATATTCCGATTTCGGAAGGATAGCCAGGGATGAAGGGTTCCCCGAGGTCGCCAAGTCCTTCGAGCAAATAGCGAAAGTGGAGAAGTTCCACGAGTCAAGATACAGAAGGCTTATCAACAATATAGCGAACGGCGAAGTATTTAAAAAGAAGACACCGGTCAAATGGCATTGCATAAACTGCGGCTATGTGTTCGAAGGGGCAGAGGCTCCCAAAGAATGCCCGGCTTGTAAACACCCGCAGGCGTTTTATGAAGTCCTTACCGAAAACTTCTAACACGCCTTTTGACTATATCGGCAGTACTATCGAGGAGATCTTTTCTAAGCTTAAGACTTCACCGAAGGGCCTTTCTGAGAAAGAGGCGGGCAAACGCCTCGAATATTACGGCTTCAATGAACCCGCCAAAAAAAAGAAGAGGACCATATTAACCGAGATCCTCTCCAAATTCCTGAACCCCCTTGTTATTGTCCTGGTGATCATCGGGACGTTTTCCCTTTATTTCGGCTCACAGATGAGCGCGCTGCTTATCTTCATGATGATAGTATTGAGTGTGTTCCTTTCGTTCGTGCAGGAGCACCGTTCCGAGAAAGCCGCGGAAAAACTGAGCGAGATGGTCCGCACGACCGCGACCGTCTACAGGAACGGCAGATCGAAAGAATTAAATATCCGCGAGATAGTGCCGGGTGATATCGTTGATTTATTCGCGGGCGACATGATCCCGGCGGACCTGAGAATAATCTCGTGCAAGGACCTCTTCGTCAACCAGGCATCCTTGACCGGGGAATCTTTCCCTATAGAAAAGGTCGCCGGGCCGGTTCAGGTCAAATCATCTTCGACCTCGGAATTGCGGAATATCGCTTTTATGGGGTCAAGTGTCGTAAGCGGCACCGCGCTCGGCGTGGTCGTAAAGACCGGCATCGCGACGCAATTCGGCGAGATCTCGCGCAAGCTTGCCAACATGAGGATCGAGACGAGTTTCGACAGGGGGGTCAACAGTTTCGTCTGGCTTATGATCCGCGCGATGCTGTTAACGGTAATAGCAATCTTCGCGATAAACGCGATGCGCGGGCGCCATTTTATCGATGCGCTCCTTTTTTCCCTT
>JAQTVK010000016.1 GCA_028706795.1 Candidatus Omnitrophota bacterium
CAGGTAGGTTGCTTCTGTGGTATAATTCTTTTTATCTTTAGGAAGGGGCTACGTTGGGAAACCAAGGTTTCCCAACGGGAGTGATGCCCCATTTTTTAAGAGGAAGCATCACGACGCGCCCGTAGCTCAACTGGATAGAGCGTTGGTCTACGGAACCAAAGGTTGGGCGTTCGACCCGCCCCGGGCGCGCCATTTTTATTCGAAAATGAGCAAGATCGACAAAATATACATGTCAGAGGCCCTCAAGCAGGCCTATGAGGCGTTCGAGGCGGACGAGGTGCCCGTCGGCGCCGTGATAGTCCACGAGGGCCGGATAATCGCGCGCGCCCACAACCAGATAGAGATGCTCAAGGACCCCACGGCGCACGCCGAGATGATAGCCATTACAGAGGCGGCCGCGTATCTCAAAAGCGCGCGGTTGCCCGGCTGCTCCATATATGCTACAATTGAACCGTGTTCGATGTGCGCGGGCGCCCTTGTCCTTGCCCGCGTAAAACATATATATTACGGCGCGAAGGACCCGAAGACCGGGGCATGCGGATCGATATTCGATATTGCAAACAGTAAAAAACTGAACCACAGGATAAAGGTCACCGGCGGGCTTTTAGCCGAAGACTGCGGGTCATTAATATCAGAATTTTTTAAGAAGCAAAGACAAAAAGGGAAGAAGTGAGCTCCCTCGGGATATGCCCGGGGAAAGCGCGTGACCCTTCGGGATATATCCTCAGGGTCCGCTCGCTTCTCCTGGAATTCAGCGAGCGGAGAGGTGGCTGAGTGGCCGAAAGCAATCGCCTGCTAAGCGATTGACCTGCCCAAAAGCGGGTCCCTGGGTTCAAATCCCAGCCTCTCCGCCAGATTTCTTGATGAACCCTCCGACGATGAGGGAAGGGAAAAGCGACCATACTAATTGTGGACGCGAACCCTGAAGATGATAGGAGTAAGCGATGAAGCAATGGTACGAGTCATTATTTGAGAATTACGCCCGCAAATACGACGAGGAGTGTTATGTCCACGGAACAGTGGGTGAATGTAATTTTCTTGAACAGGAGATTAATTACGATAAATCCCTAAAAATCATCGATATTGGCTGTGGCACAGGCCGTCATTCTATCGAGTTGGCAAGAAGGGGTTATCAGATTGTTGGTATCGATCTATCCGGATCACAGCTTAAAAGAGCTAGGGAAAAAGCACAAGAAGCTGGTGTAGGGATCGACTTTCAGAAACATGACGCAAGGAATCTTCCGTTCAAAGGCGAGTTTGATCTGGCGATCATGCTTTGCGAAGGCGGTTTCTCTCTCATGGAAACCGATGAGATGAATTTCGAAATTCTCAAGAACGCAACCGAAGCCCTGAAAGACAACGGAAAGCTGATCTTTACCGCATTGAATGGTTTATTCCCGCTGTTTCATTCAGTCAAAGATTTTTATGCCTCGGCCGCTAAAGAAGGCGGTGCCGAATGTCGGGATTGCACATTTGATCTGATGACTTTTCGTGATTACAATAATACTGTTATTGAGGACGATTCAGGTATTAAAAAAGAGCTCAAATGCAACCAGCGTTACTATGTCCCCAGCGAGATAACATGGCTCTTAAAGACGCTTGGGTATAAGAAGATAGATATCTTTGGAGCAAAACTTGGTGCTTACTCAAAGAATGATAAGCTGACCACCGATGATTTTGAAATGCTGGTTGTTTCTAAAAAAAATGAGGGTTAGTCTTTGATTGGTCAGCCTAAGGATATGTGCCAGCCCACGCTTCGTTTGCGGTATATTCTCACAAGTAACACGGCTTCAATGGGTTGTAGGGTTCGCCTACCGTCAACGACAAGCCGCCAGTTTTGAGGAGCGAATGAAAAACTACGCGTTTTGCAATAAATGCAAGGATATCGTCCAGGTAGAGCACGTCGAGAAAAACGGAAAAGTCTACCTGAAGAAAGCCTGCCCCAAGTGCGGCACCGAAGAATACCTCATCTCAAGCGATTCGTCACTCTATAACAAAAAACGCGATTTCATGAAGATCGAAACCGGCATTTGCGCGCTGAATTGCACGACATGCGATAAGCATAAAGAGCCGGACATCGTCTTCATAGATACGACCAACCGCTGCAATATGAATTGCCACATCTGCCTCAACAATGTCCTCTCGATGGGGTTCAGGTTCGAGCCGCGGATGGAATATTTCGACAGGATATTCAAGCATTACGCCCACCGTGACCCCAAACCTTACATACAATTATTCGGCGGCGAGCCGACGATGAGGAACGACCTCTTCGACATAATCAAACTCGGCAAATCATACGGCTATTCGATGAGGGTCGTGACCAACGGGCTCAAGCTTGCCGACGAGGAATACTGCAACAAGTTGGCCGACCTCGGCGCAATGATAAATATCGCTTTCGACGGGCTCAACCGCGAGATGTATACGAAATTGCGCGGCCATCCCGAGGCGCTCGACCTTAAACTGAAGGCGCTGCAGAATCTCGCGAAGCGGAAGAAGGGGAAGGTAGTCCTTATGAGCGTCGTGGACAAAGAACTGAACAAGAACGACATGGGCGAATTCCTCAGTTACAGCCTCAAGAACCAGCATGTCATCAGGGGCATATATTTTATGCCGCTCATCCATATGTGGGATGAGAAACAACTCGATTATAACCCCGAGAGGACGACGCACGAGGATGTCGAACATATGGTCGAGGATGCGGTCGCCGGCGGCAACGTTGAGTTCGTACCGTTAGGCTCGCTATTCCTGACCAACCTCTATAAAATATACGGGATCAAGAATATGCCTTTCCTCGGCGTCCATCCGAACTGTGAAAGCATAACTTACCTTATCTCGGACGGTGAGAAGCATGTATCTTTCTCGAATTACCTCAAGACGTCGCTATTCGCCCTCATCAATGACCTCAGGGCGCTTGAAAGGTCGGCTGCGGCAAAATATAAAGGCGGCAAGGCCGGCTTTGCCGGGAAGCTGGCCATGGACCTGAAGCTTTTTAATATCTTCAGGAAACACCTTAATTTTGGCGCTATCGTAGGGAAGAAAGGCCCGGCGGCTTACATGAAATGGACCGGAATGACGGGCAAACTGCTGACCGGAAAGAAAGCAAAAGAGATATTAAAGAACGACACCAAACTAAAAGGCGTCCTGCAGATAATGATCCTGCCGTTCGAGGATTCCAAAACTACCGAGTCAGAGCGGCTCTCGATGTGCTCCTCGTGTTTCGTTTATGTCGACCCTGATACCGATAAGATCAGGACGCTTCCTACCTGCACGTGGGAAAAATACAAGAAACCCATCATGAAGAAGGTCGCCGAGAAGTTCAATGTTTGAGAGAGCCGTAAAGACGATATGCCCGGTCTGCAACAGGGACCTCGACGGAAGGTATTATGAGGAGGACGGCAAGATCCTCCTCGAGAAGAGGTGCAGCGACCACGGGAAGGTGGTCGACCTCGTATCATCCGACGCCGAGCTTTTCAAGAATAAGATAAGCCTCTTCGACCATCTTAAAGATTACGGCTGCGACATCCCCAAATGCCGCGAAGGTGTCTTTAAGTGCGCGATCCACCACATGCGCAAATCCCCGCTCTCATTCATCGAAATAACCACACGCTGCAACATGAAGTGCCCTGTCTGTTACGCGGACGCCGATTCCAAGGGCATGGATGTGCCATATGAAGATATCGCGCGCATGTTGGAGACGATAACAAAAGAAGACAAGGATACGCACCTCATCCTGACCGGCGGCGAGCCGACGATACATCCGGATTTTTTCAAGATACTCAAGAAAGTAGAAGAGCTCGGCCTGATGCGCCGGGCCTTCGTCGCGACGAACTGCATAACGATCGCCAATAAGGAATTCTGCAAGAAAGTCTACGACGCCGGGATAAGGAAATTCTATTTCGCGTTCGACGGGACAGACAAGGAAGCCTGCATTAAGTTGAGGGGAAGCCTCATCGCCTATGAATCCGTGCGCAAGGCGCTGCAGAATATCCGCGAACTCGGCAAGGCGTGGATAATCCTTTCCTTCACCGCGTCGAAAGAATGGAACCTTAATAATCTTTCCGAAGCGATTAAGTTCGCAATGGATAACCAGGACATCGTAAAGCGCCTGACCGTGACGACAGAATGTTATTCCGGCCGCGTCACCGACATAAAAGACCTGGTCAACAAGCGGCTGACCGGCGACTGCGTAGAAAAATACATCTGCGAAAAGATCGGCGCAGAAGCCGTCACATTCCCGCTCGCCGCGTTCTATATCCTGCTCAAGCCGCTCAAATACGCGGGACTCATCGATGCCGATAAGTGGGTCTCATCGAATTTCAGCCCGATGTGCGGGCACATGGGCATGATCATTTCGGAAAAAGGAAAATTATACTCGCTGGTCGACCTCGTGGTCAAGGACCCGCGCAAAAATATTTACAAATGTGGCAGGGAGATAGACGCGCTCGCGGAAAAGATGAAAAAAGCGGGCCGGTTGGCGGTATTCCTCTGGTACCTGCCGGGATATTTCTTCACCCTGTTGAAGTATATCAACAAGAAATTCCTCTGGAAGTCGCTCGTTGCCTCGGTCATGTGCGGATTTAATTCCAAGAAGATAGCGAAGGCCATCCTTGGGGAAAAAAGAGTGGAACTTTATTACCTTTTGGGTTCGGATAAATATAATTTCGTCTGGGACAGGATGCCGCACTGCGCGACCCACCATTACCGCATCCACCCGACGACAAAACAGGTCATAAAAGTCCCCGGATGCCTTGTCTTCGCCTTCAGGGAAGAGCTCCAAAATTATTGATTGACTAATTTATTTATTAGGATTACAATTTAGGCTGTTACTTGCCATCATAAGGAAATTATTTTAATGTCTTATATAGTCTTCGCACGCAAATGGCGGCCGAAAGACTTCGATAGCGTCCTTGGTCAAGAGCATGTCACGACCACCCTCAGGAACGCGATAGCCCAGAACAGAGTCGCCCACGCGTACATCTTTTCCGGCCCTCGAGGTGTAGGAAAAACCACTACCGCGCGCATATTCGCAATGGCCCTGAACTGCAAGAACGGGCCGACGAAGGAGCCGTGCGGCGTGTGCGACTCCTGCAAAGAGATATCCAACGGCACGAACCTCGATGTAATCGAAATTGACGGCGCCTCGAACCGTGGCATCGATGAAGTCCGCGCCCTGCGCGAGAATATCAAGTTCGCCCCGACCCGCGGCAAATATAAAGTCTATATCATAGACGAAGTCCACATGCTCACCGAAGAAGCCTTCAACGCCCTGTTGAAGACGCTAGAGGAGCCGCCGGCGCACGCGATATTCATCTTCGCGACGACGAGACCGTATAAAGTACCTTCGACAATATTATCCCGCTGCCAGAGATTCGATTTCAAACGCCTCACCGTAAACGAGATCACCGGAAAACTCAAAGAGATAGCAAAGAGCGAGAAGCTCGAGATAGAGGAAGAGGCGCTTTACACGATCGCGCGCG
Source organism: Candidatus Omnitrophota bacterium (assembly GCA_028706795.1). Lineage (GTDB taxonomy): Bacteria > Omnitrophota > Gorgyraeia > Pluralincolimonadales > Pluralincolimonadaceae > Pluralincolimonas. Next base: position 5,478 of record JAQTVK010000016.1, read on the forward strand.
CCGCCGAAGGCGCGATGCGAGACGCGGAATCGATGCTCGACCAGCTCGTATCTTTCTGCGGGAAGAAGATAGACGCGGAGAGCGCCACCGCCGTATCCGGGACGGTGGGCCATGAGGTCCTGTTCGATTTTACCGGGAAGGTGATAAATAAAGATACGGCCGGGATATTGAAACTCGTGGACAGCGTGATCGCCGGCGGCAAGGACATCCCGCAGTTCGTGAATTCGCTGGTTGTGCATTTCAGGAATATATTGATGGCCAGGGCATCGGACGACCCGGAAGGCCTTATAGACCTCCCGAAAGAAATGATCGGCAGGCTGGCCGTCCAGGCGAGATCTTTTTCCAACGAGACGCTGCTTTATATCCTCACGGTCCTGATGGGCGCGCAGGATTCGGTAAGACGCGCGATATCGCAGAGGATACCGCTTGAACTCGCTGCGATCCGTCTTACCCGGCGCGACGACCTGGTCTCGCTTACCTCGATACTCGACAGGATCGAGCAGCTCGAGAAGAAATTGGGAAGCGGGGCAGGAAAGCCCTTCGGCTCCGCTCAGGACAAGCCCGAAGCAAAAGCCGCACCGCAAACGCAGCATAAAGATGAAAAAATATCCGAGCCGGTCAAGGACGCCGAAAAAAAAGAACATTTCGATGTCGAGGTGGAAATAGGGGCTTCCTTTGCCTCGGCTCAGGACAAGCGCGCGTTTTCGTTCGAGAGGATCTGCGAGGTCTGGCCTGACCTCCTGCGCGGCATCCTTTCAAAGAAGATGTCACTCGCCCTGTTCCTGCAGCCCGGGCAGCCCTTGAAACTCGAAGACAGCGTCCTTACCATAGCTTTTTCCAGGGAGCACATGTTCCACAAGGAGGCGCTTGAGACGAACGGCAACAGGAAGATGATAGAGAATGCCCTGAGCGGTATCCTGAAACATGATGTGAGGATCGACATGAAAGTAGTCGAGGCGCTCGAGAAGAAAGTCTCGGTCGAGGACCTCCTGCAGGAAGAGCGCCAGGAAGAGACCCATGAAGTCGTAAAATCCGCGCTCGAAATATTCGGCGGAAACCTCAAAAGAAACGACATCTCCCACTAAAACAAGGTAATCGCATGCCCGGCTATACCAGGACTATGGAAAAATTGATATCCGAATTTACCAAACTGCCCGGTATCGGCCAAAAATCCGCGGAGCGCATCGTCATGCATATCCTCAAATCTCCCCGCGAGAACGCGGCTGCCATCTCCGAGGCGATACTAAAGCTCAAGGATACTATTGGTTTTTGCAAAAACTGCTTTAATTTGAGCGAAGGCGATCTTTGCCACATCTGCGGCGACCCGATGCGTGATAAGACGAAGATACTGGTAGTGGAGAGCCCCAAGGATATCCTTGCCATAGAGAAGAGCGGGGCATACAGGGGCCTATACCACGTCCTCCTGGGCGCTATCTCGCCCCTGGACGGGATAGGGCCGGATGAACTGAAGATAAAGGAGCTTATGCGCCGCGTAAAATCGGATAAGATAAAGGAAGTGATCCTCGCGACCGACGCCGACACCGAAGGCGAAACGACAGCCCTATATATCACCCAACTTCTTAAGAATCAAGGTGTTAAGACGACACGCATAGCTTACGGCTTGCCGGTAGGATCCCATCTCGAATACGCTGACCAGGCCACCCTCGCCAGGGCGCTCGAAGGCCGGAATCAAATTTCTTGACACAAGTCCGCGCCTCTGGTAAAATTTAGTCCTAACCCACCCATTTTCATCCAATAAGGAGGCTTTTTTGAGGGTCGTTAGGGCGGTTGGCCAGGGTTTAAGCATAACCCACAAGGGGTGGCCTATAATAGCGGTTATTTTTGTCTTTTACGCGGCCGTGAGGTTCTTCTCGGTCCCTAATGACGCTATTCCCCCTTTAATGAAAAAGATCGGGGATTGGAGAACGACCGTCGTTATTTTCACGGCCATGACGTTGGGCTTCAACTATCTTCTCGCGGGCACGCAGATATTCGCGAGGGACGGGATAAGAAACAGCCGTTTCGGATTTAAAGGGTTCTTTGGGAATTGCAACAGGTTTTTCCTGGGGCAGCTCGGCGTAAGCGCGGTCCTCTGGATGCCGGTGTGGATATTGGCGCTCGTTGCGGCCGTCCTGCTGGGCGGGGCCATAATGGAATCGAAGGCTTATCTGCTGACCGCGGCAGTCTTCGGGGCCCTCTCGGCCGCCGTAACGCTGTTACTTACGGTATTCTCCGTCCTTATATGTATGTCGTGGGCGATAATCACGGTTGACGGAAAGGGTATTTTCAGGAGCATATGGAAGAGTATCCTCTTCTGCGGAGAAAGGTTTTTTAGCGTATTGGGCCTCCTGATATTGTTCTTTGTGTTGATGATAGCTATCACCCTGGTAGTGTGGATAGCTTACGCGTTCGTGGTGCAGGGCCTCAGGCGTTTAGGGCTCGACGGCCATATAATAATTTTACGCGAGGTCACCGGATGCATGTTGAATGCTTATTTTTTCTTGTTCCTGACCTCGACGTTAATGTCGTATTATTTAAACAACAGGAAGGCAGATGAAAGGTATAACTGAAGTAGTCTGGCACGGAAGAGGCGGGCAGGGCGCCGTCACCGCGGCAAAGCTGCTGGGTGAAGCGGGCCTCCGCGAAGGTAAGAATCTCCAGGCATTTCCCGAGTTCGGCGCTGAACGCACGGGTGCGCCTGTAAGGAGCTTCACGAGGTTAAGCGACAAGCCGATAACGATCCACTGCTCGATAACGGCGGCGGATTGCATCGTGGTGCTCGACCCGACGCTCATAGACGTCGTCGACATCACCGAGGGAATGAAGGACGACACGTCGATAGTCATCAACACCGTCTTCTCGCCGAAAGAGATCCGCTCCAAGCTAGGCATAAAGGGCGGGAAGATATTCACGGTAGACGCGACGTCTATATCGGTGGCGAAAGTCGGGCGCAACATCCCGAATATGCCGATGGTCGGGGCGCTGATCAAGGCGACCGGGGTCATTAAGCTCGAGAACCTGACCGAGACGTTCAAAGAAAGTTTCGCGGCAAAGTTCACGCCCGAGGTCATCAAGGGCAATCTTGAGGCGATAGAGCAGGCGTATAAAGAGGTAAAGGCGGAATAAAATGGCAAAAACCGAAAAAACAAAATTACCCAGTTGGAAAGAAGTCCCCAAGGGCGGCATGATACTTGAGCCGGGTAGCGCCAGTAAATATAACAGCGGGACATGGCGCACGTTCAAGCCCGTGTGGTTTGATGACAGGTGCATCCAGTGCAACCTTTGCTGGATACATTGCCCGGATACGTCTATTATGGTCAAGGATGGCAAGGTTTGCGGCATAGACCTGGAGCACTGCAAGGGCTGCGGAATATGCGCCCAGATCTGCCCGGTAAAACCGAAGAAAGCCATAGAAATGGTCAAGGAAGAAAAATGAGCAAAAAACTTTTAGCTTTGACAGGTAACGACGCGGCAGCGTACGCGATGAAGCAGATAAACCCGGATGTGGTCGCGGCGTATCCCATCACCCCGCAGACCTCATTGATGGAAAAGTTCGCGCAATACGTCGCCGACGGCGTGATAGATACGGAGATCGTATTGGTTGAATCGGAGCATTCGGCGATGTCCGCCTGCGTAGGTGCTTCTACGGCCGGTGCGCGCGTAATGACGGCGACCTCATCACAGGGTCTGGCGCTTATGTTCGAGGTATGCTACATCGCCTCATCTTACAGGCTGCCGATAGTCATGCCGCTCGTCAACCGCGCGTTATCGGGCCCGATAAACATACATTGCGACCATTCGGACGCGATGGGCCTGCGCGATTCGGGCTGGATACAGATATGGTCGGAGAACGCCCAGGAAGTGTATGACAACCTCCTGCAAGCGATGAGGGTGGCGGAAAACCCGGAGATCCTCCTGCCGGTCATGGTATGCTACGACGGTTTTATCATAAGCCACGCCATCGAGAACATGAACGTATACGATGACGCAGAAGTAAAGAAATTCGTCGGCGAATACAAGCCGCAGTACACGCTGCTCGATCCTGCAAAGCCGGTAACGATGGGCGCGTTCGACCTTCCGGATTATTATTTCGAGCACAGGCGGCAGATGGCCGACGCGATGACAAAATCTGCAAAGGCCATAGCCGATGTCGCCAAAGAATTCTCGAAGATCTGCGGCCGTGAATATAAATTCATCGAGGGGTATAAACTCGAAGACGCGGAAGTCGCTATAGTCGCGCTCGGCTCGACAGTCGGCACGGCGCGCGCCGTGGTAGACGAATTGCGTGAGAAGGGCGTAAAGGTGGGCCTGTTGAAGATACGCATGTTCAGGCCGTTCCCGGAGAGCGAGATAGCCGATGCCTTAAAACACCTTAAGGCGATAGCGGTCCTGGACCGCGCTGACGCGTTGAACGCTGTCGGCGGACCTCTCTTCGATGAGGTAAGGGCCGCGCTTTACAAGAAATCGGCCATACCGGTTGTCAATTACGTATACGGCCTCGGCGGGCGCGACATGGGCCTGCTCGAGATAAATAAGGTATATTCGGACCTGGCTGAGACAGCCAAGACCGGCAAGGCCAAAGACCTTGTGACATACCTGGGAGTAAGGGACTGATGGCAAACTTAAAAGAACTCAATAAGAGAAAAGAGGTATTGTGCGGCGGCCACAGGATGTGCGCAGGATGCGGCGCGCCCATAATCGTAAGGCAGATGGGGCTTTCGCAGGAGATCCCGCTGGTAGTGGGAAGCGCGACCGGCTGCCTCGAAGTCTCGACGACGCCAAATCCTTTCACGGCGTGGAATTGCAGTTTCGTCCATTGCGCTTTTGAAAATTCCGCCGCGACGGTTTCAGGCGCGGAAGCCGCATACAGATCGTTAAGGCGCCGCGGCAAGGTAAAGGACGAGATGAGGTTTGTGGCTCTCGGCGGAGACGGCGGCACCTACGATATAGGATTACAGTCGCTCTCAGGCATGCTCGAGCGCGGGCAGAGGATATTGTATATCTGCTACAACAATGAAGCTTATATGAATACAGGCGTCCAGCGTTCAAGCGCTACCCCGCGCGGTACACAGACGACTACGGCGCCCGTAGGATTGAAGTCTATCGGAAAAAAACAGTACCCGAAAGACTTGACCGGCATAGCGGTAGCGCATAGAATACCCTTAGTAGCGACGGCGAGCCCGAGCCACTGGAACGACCTTATAACGAAGTCACAGAAGGCGCTTTCGGTAGACGGGCCCGCTTTCATGAATGTTATATCGCCATGCCCGTTAGGGTGGGCTTATCCTTCGGAGAAGACGATAGATATAGCGAAACTCGCGGTCGATACATGTTTCTGGCCGCTGTATGAAGTCGAGAACGGCAACACTTGGAAGCTGAGCTATAAGCCGGCCGCCAAGAAGCCGATCACGGATTACCTCAAGGCGCAGGGCCGCTTCCGCCACCTGTTGAGGCCGGAGAACGCCTCTGTGGTCGAGGAGATCCAGAAGAGGATAGACGACGATTGGGCGGCGCTATTGAAACGCTGTGGCGCTGAGGCATAATATAGAGCAGCACCGTTCTTTGTGAAATATCCGCTCCCCTGTAGCTCAGTTGGTAGAGCAGCGGACTGTGCAAGGCGCAGCTTCTACAGGAAACTGTAGATGAAAAAGCAGGAGAATTGCTGGAAGCCCCTCTGGGGTAATCAGCAGCCGAGCCCTTTAGAAATAAAGGGAAGGTTCAGAGACTATGCACCTGCCTCCTAAACGTAAAGCCGTAGGAAATGATATAGTCCAAGTCCGGTAGCAATACCGGGGTACTTGTAATCCGCCTGTCCG
>JAQTVK010000150.1 GCA_028706795.1 Candidatus Omnitrophota bacterium
TGGCATCGGCTGTCAGGGTCTCCTATTTTTTGTAGAACTTGTCTATCGCCTGCTTTATGTCGGTCGCCGTAGAAACGAATATCTGTATCGAGCAGCCGGTCACCGTCTCTATGTCCTCGACGGCCTGGATGTTCAGCGGGTCGGCCATCGCGATCGTCACGGTATTACCGATCTTATCTATCGGGATGAGGCAATACTGGCGGGCGACGTTCTCAGGCACCATCTTTATCGCCGACTCGTCCATCTCGTAATTAGCGAGGGGAAGGTACGGGAACCCGTACTGGACCGTGATCACTTGGGCGATCTGCTCCTCGGTGACGTAACCCAGCCCGGCGAGGATCTGGCCCAAAAGCCCGCCCTTCTCCTTCTGGATCTTCAGGGCCTCTTCGAGATGCGCCTGTTTTATCACGCCTTTTTCCAGGAGGAGTTGTCCGATTGTTTTAGTTATTACGCGCTTTACCGACGCCATATAGCCCTATTTCCTGAATAACCTGTCAAGATCGTCCGGATCAGTGCTGCGAAGTATCGCGTCTTCGTAACTTATCAATTTCTTGGTATAGAGTTCGAAGAGCGTCTGGTTCATCGTCCTCATGCCCTCTTTCTGGCTCGTTTGGATCACAGAATATAATTGGTGCGTCTTCGCCTCGCGCACCAGGCTCCTTACCGCAGGGGTGGCGATCAATACCTCCGTCGCAAGGACCCTTCCGTGACCGCTGGCCTTCGGTATGAGCTGCTGGGCGAGGATCCCGAGCAGCACGAATGAGAGTTGTATCCTGACCTGTTGCTGCTGATGGGAAGGGAAGACATCTATGACCCTGTTTATCGTCTGGACCGCGTCGGAGGTATGGAGCGTTGAAAGGACGAGATGGCCCGTCTCGGCGATATCCAGGGCCGCCTCGATCGTCTCAAGATCCCGCATCTCTCCGATCAGGATGACGTTCGGGTCCTGCCTCAGGACATGTTTCAGTGATTGCGCGAACGACTGCGTATCCGACCCGACTTCGCGCTGGTCGACCAGCGCTTTTTTGTTCTTGTGGACATACTCGATCGGGTCCTCCACTATCACGATGTGGCAATTTCTCTCGGAATTTATCTTGTCGACCATCGACGCGAGTGTCGTGGACTTTCCGCTTCCGGTGGCTCCAGTAACGAGGACGAGCCCCTTGGGCCTCTTGCAGAGGTCCTCGACGACATTGAGCGGGAGGCCGCACTCCTCGAAACTCATTATGTGCAGGGGCAACAGCCTTACCGCCGCGCTGACATATCCCCTCTGGAGGAAGACGTTGACCCTGAAGCGCCCGAGCCCCTCTATGCCGAACGACACATCAAGCTCAAGTTCACGTTCGAACTTCTCTATATGTTGCGGCTTGAGCATGCTGTAGGCCAGCCTCTTGGTATCCTCGGCCGCGAGTGCGCCGAATTCGGTCGGCACTAACTGCTCATCTATCCTAAGCTGGGGCGGGGAAAATACGGAGATATGCAGGTCGGACGCCCCCTTCTGGACCATCAATTTAAGCAGTGTCTCTATCTGGACATTTACCATGGGACCTCCTTAGAATTAAGAGACGACGGTATTCTTTCCCTTTGATTTGGCTTCGTTCAAGGATGAAGTCGCTTTTTTTATCAGGTCTTCGGCGCTCACGCCGTCAATGGGGTTCTCGCTTACGCCGCCGCTTACCGTCACAAAATTTCGCGGATAACCTTTGCCTCCGGCGATACCGAAAGCCTCGATGCGCTGTTTGAGGACTTCCGCCGCCGTATTCGCCTGTTTCTTATTTTTCTCCGGCAGTATCACGGCGAAGGTATCCCCGCTCAACCTGCCTACCCTGTCGACCTCGGTGATGTTCGATTCTATTATCTTGCCGATCTTCTTTATGGTGTCCTCGGCCGCCAGTTCCCCGTTTATGTCCCTGTATAAATTAAGGTCGTCGATATTGAAGATAAGGAACGAACACGGCCTCTGGTACAATGCCGCGCGCTTGATCTCTTCCTCAAGGCGCGAGATGATGAACTTCTCGTTATAGAGGCCGGTGAGCTCATCCTTGATGGCCAGTTCCTTCGCCTTGGCGGTCAGTATCTCGTTCTCCACGGCTATGGCCATCTGTTTACCGAAAAGCTTTATAAGCTCGACATCCTCTTCTTTGAACTCATAATCCGACGCGCTATTGCATAACCCCACTATCCCGAAGCCGTGGCCGTGCGCGACGATGGGACAGAGTAGGCAGTTCTTGATGCTGAAAACTTTAAGGAATTCTTCGATGTCGGGCGTCATCCGCGAACGTCGGTCTATGCTTGCCATCTTGTTTTCGGCGACGAGCTTCCCGAGGAGGCCGGCACCTATCTTGATCTTGAACGAATTCAAGCTCCCGCTCAGGTTCTCGCTTTCTTTCATCGCGAGGGTATTCTTCTCTTCGGTAAGCATCAGGAATGCGGATGAATCTTCCTCGGCCTGGCTTATCTTCTCGATGGCTATCTTGAGGATCTCGTCGAGCGAAGCGCCCTGCGAGATGAGATTGCTTACCTGAAGGAGGCCCGACATTATCAGGACCTTCTTGTTTATCTCGACGTTTATCTCCTTGGTCCTCTCCCCGTAGGAGCGGAGTTCGTCCATATTCTCGCGTATACGGCGGGTCAGCACGTTAAGGGTAGTGCCCAGTTCCCCCACCTCGTCCTCGCTCTTGACATCTATGCTCTTCGAGAAATCGCCGTTAGCGATGCCTTTTGCCTTTACGGCCATATCGATTATCGGCGAGGCGATGTCCCAGATGATCTTGAAGCCGAGCAAGGCGATGAGTAGGGTCAATCCTATTACGAGCGAGACATTCTTCGTCGTAAAATCG
>JAQTVK010000151.1 GCA_028706795.1 Candidatus Omnitrophota bacterium
GGTTCATGAGCGAGCTCTACGCATGCGTCGATTGCGGGATAAGTTATGAGGAGCCTTCGCCGCGTTCTTTCTCGTTCAATTCCCCGTACGGCGCCTGCCCGGTCTGTAACGGCCTCGGCACGAAACTCGAGATAGACGCCGACCTCGTCATACCCGATAAATCCAAACCCGTCCTGGAATCGATCGAGGCCTGGAAACGCGGAGGGAGAGGTTACCTGCTGTATTACCGCGGCGTCTTAAGGGAGGTCGCGGACCATTACCATTTCGATCTCGACACCCCTTTCAATAAACTGAATAAGGATGTCCGCAAGACGGTCCTATACGGCGCGGATATCGAGGTATGGGGCAGGAAGTTCGAGGGCGTCATCCCGCAGCTCGAAAGGCTCTTCCGCGAGACCGATTCCGGATTCCTGAAGGAAGAGATAAACAAATATATGTCGGTCCTGCCGTGCCCCAAATGCGCAGGCGCAAGGCTCAGGCCCGAATCTCTCGCGTTCAAGATCGGCGGCAAGCCGATAAATGAAGTGACCGCGTTATCGGTAAAAGAGTCGAGGGGGTTCTTCGCCGGCCTCGATCTCAGCGAAAAAGAGGCGATGATAGCGCGCCAGTCGCTGAAAGAGATCCTCTCGAGGCTCAAGTTCATGGCAGACGTCGGGCTCGATTACCTTACCCTCGACAGGGCCAGCGGCACGCTCTCCGGCGGCGAATCCCAGCGGATACGGCTTGCCACGCAGATAGGTTCAGGCCTGGTCGGCGTCGTTTATGTCCTCGACGAGCCGTCGATAGGCCTTCACCAGCGGGATAACACAAAATTGCTCGAAAGCCTCAAGGCCTTAAGGGACCTCGGCAATACCCTTATCGTCGTTGAGCACGACGAGGCGACCATAAGGAGCGCGGATTACATCGTCGACCTCGGGCCGGGCGCGGGAAAGCACGGCGGGAAGGTCGTCTGTGCCGGCCCTCTGGAAGAATTCATGAGATGCAAGGATTCCCTTACCGTAAAATACCTTAAAAAAGAACTTAAGATCGAACCGAAGCTTGCCAGGAGGGAAGTCAAGGGAAGGAAATTCCTGGAGATAAAGGGCGCGCGCGAACATAACCTGAAAAATATAGATGTGGGGATACCGCTCGGGGTATTCGTCTGCGTCACCGGGGTATCCGGCTCAGGCAAGTCCACACTCATAGATGAGGTCCTTTACAGGTCCCTCGCCCAAAAATTTTACAGGGCGAAGGAAAAACCCGGCGATTTCGACAGGATAGCAGGGACGGAAAATATTGATAAGGTCATAGTCATCGACCAGTCGCCTATCGGCAGGACGCCGCGCTCGAATCCCGCGACTTATACAGGGATGTTCGGCCCTATCCGCGACCTCTTCAGCCGGTTGCCGGAAGCGAAATTGAGAGGCTACAGGCCGGGCAGGTTCAGTTTTAACGTCAAGGGCGGAAGGTGCGAGGCGTGCCAGGGCGACGGCGTCATAAAAGTCGAGATGCATTTCTTGCCGGATGTCTATGTCACATGCGAGGTATGCAAAGGGGCACGGTTCAACCAGCAGACCCTCGAGGTGCTGTATAAAGGGCATTCGATAAACGACGTCCTTAAAATGACGGTCGAGGACGCGCTGCCGTTATTCGCGAATATCCCGAGGATAAGGGAGAAACTGCAGGTCCTGAATGATGTCGGCCTCGGTTATATAGAGCTCGGGCAGTCCGCGACGACGCTCTCCGGAGGCGAGGCACAGAGAGTAAAGCTCGCTACCGAACTTTCGAAACGGTCCACCGGCAGGACGCTGTATATCCTGGATGAGCCCACTACCGGTCTGCATTTCGCGGATGTCGACAAGCTCCTTAAGGTGCTGCACGCCCTGGTCGACCAGGGCAATACGGTCCTGGTCATAGAACATAACCTTGATGTGGTCAAGACCGCGGATTATATAATAGACCTCGGCCCTGAGGGCGGAGATGAAGGAGGGGAAGTTGTCGCCGCGGGCAGCCCGGAAGAGGTCGCGAAGAACAGGAAGTCGTATACCGGCAGTTACCTTGGCAAAGTTTTGGCCCAAAAAGGTTGAAGAAACAGCATCTTTCTGTTATATTAAGGTTGCCATGCGGACCAAATCCTTTCTTTATTCCCTTATATTCCTGATGGTTATGTCGCCTGCCGCCTTCACGGCCGATGCGGGGCGGACAGATCCTGCGAAGGATGATTTCGTCCTTGCCCAAAAGGCTTTCGAGGACCAATTTTACGATATTTCCAAGGAGCAGATGGAGCGGTTCCTTGCCAATTACCCGCAAAGCGAATACAGGGATGAGGCGCATCTCGTCCTGGGCAGGTCATACCTTATGCTGGGCAAGAACGCGCAGGCGCTCAACGAGTTCGACCTGGTAGCTTCGTCCGCTTCGGCGCAGCGCTTTTACGACGAGGCGGCATACTGGTCCGCCGAAGTCTATTTTCGGAGCAAGGATTTCAAGCAGGCCCTCAACCAATACCAAAAGGTGATAGATGCGTTCCCCGGCTCCAAATACCTGCCTTTTGCCTATTATTCAAAAGGATGGTGCTATTACAACCTGAAACAATACGAAACCGCTGTCGAGTCTTTTGACGCCTTTGTAAAAAAATTCCCCAACGACAGCCTCGTTGCCGACGCGAAATATAAGACAGCGGAATCGGTCTTCATGGGCGGAAAGACCGTTGACGCAAAGAAACGGCTTGAGGATTTTTTGAAAGAATTTCCCGTCTCGAAGAAATTACCGGAGGTGTATTATCTTCTGGGAGAGATCGATTACTCATCGAAGGACTACGCGGACTCGGCGAAAGACTACGCTAAGGCCCTTGAGATAAA
>JAQTVK010000152.1 GCA_028706795.1 Candidatus Omnitrophota bacterium
GGAGGCGCAGAACCTCTTGCGCAAGGTGATCTCCCAAAAGGGCGACATCAAAGTGGATGAAGTCTCGAATATGCTTATCGTCACCGATTTTGCCGCGAACCTCGAGAAGATAAAGAAGCTTGTCAACACCATAGATCTCCCGCCGCAGCAGGTCCTTATAGAGGTCAAGATCGTGGACATCACCTCTAAAGACCTTGAGAATTTGGGGGTGACGTGGTCGGCGGACTATAAGCCCACCAAGGGCGGATTATTCAACCGCAAGACGGGCTTTCAGGAAGAGCTTAATACCACAACGGCTATGCCCGGGCCTTCCGGGACGCTTACGGGCGGACAGTTCAAGATAAATACCCTGAATTTTAAGGGGTTGTCGCTTACGGCCACAATTGACGCCCTGGTCCAGGACCAGAAGGCGAACCTGTTGGCTTCGCCGTCCATTGCGGTCCTCAATAACCGCGAAGCGAGGATAGTGATCGGCGAGAAGGTACCCTACACGGAAAGGGAGCAGACGACGACCGGGACTACCGAAACAACCAAATTTATCGACGTCGGGACGACGCTTCGCGTCATACCGTCAATAAATGCCGACGGGTATATAACGATGATCGTACATCCCGAGGTCAGTTCCGTATCGGCGCTGCTCGCCGCCGGCCCGAGGATAACGACAAGGGAAGCTGATACCACGGTGCGCGTAAAAGAGGGGGAGACGCTGGTAATAGGCGGCCTTATAAAACAGGACGATAACAGGGTAAGGAACAAGATCCCCCTGCTTGGGGATATACCCATTATAGGGCTCCTGTTCTCGGACAGGTCTAAGGACCAGGCCCAGACCGAGCTGGCCGTCTTTATAACGCCGAAGATCCTTCGTTCAAGGGAAGAGGCCAAACTGTACGGGGCAAAGGATGAAGAAGAGGTCTATGTCAACATCGGGCCTACCGGCGAACTTAGTATCGCGTATCAGTTGTTCGATAAGGCCGATAAGCTGGATAAAGGGATCGGGCTCGAGAGCCGCCGCAAGGACAAGAAGTTCAGGAAGAGCCAGGCGCTGAGTTTGTTCGAGAATATCTCGAACCAGTTCCCGAACAGTCCGAAGGCGCCCGAAGCGCTATACAGGGCGGCCATGATAGATTACTATTATTTCGATGACGAGATCAAGGCCAGGGATGCCCTCGAAAAACTGCTATCAGACTATCCAAGGAGCGATTCCGCGAAAGAGGGTAGAATATTTTATGACGATATCTCCGGGGGATCCCGGCAGAAAATCAATAAATCAAAAGAGACCAAAGGGCCTGATACAAATATTTCGATAGGCCGATGAGGGCCTGTCATGACAAAGTACAATTATCGCGCGCGTGATAAATCCGGACAGTTGGTGACAGGGTCGGTGGATAGCGGCAGCGAATATGAGGTTGCCGCGAACCTGAGGGACCTGGGCTACAGCGTGATCGGGATAACCGCGCAAGCCGGCATGCATAGATATTCCGGTAATCTCAGCCAGCTCTTCAACAGGATAAGCCGGCAGGAGATAATTGTATTCACGCGTCAGTTGGCCACCCTGCTCAGGACCGGAAACACGCTGACCTCGTCGTTAGACAGCGTCGCGGAACAAGTGCGTAACCCGAAATTAAAAGAGGTGATAAGGGAGATCACGCGCGACGTGCAGGGAGGGATGAGCTTTTCGAGAGCGGTCACCAAGCATCCCAGGGTATTCGACAGTTTTTTTGTTTCGATGGTAAAGATCGGAGAGACAGGAGGGCTGTTGGATGAAGTCCTGGAAAGGCTGGCCTCGCTTGGCGCCCAGGAACTCGAGATACGTTCGCGGGTCCAGGCGGCGCTCATTTATCCCGTAGTCCTTATATCCCTCTCTCTTATCGTAGTGAGTTTTATACTTATTGCCGTCTTGCCTAACTTTGTCGCGATATTTGAAGCGTCCCAGGCGAAGCTGCCTACCCCGACCAGGGTGATACTGGCTGTCAGTTCGGGACTGCGGAGTTATTGGTATATCGGGGTCGGCGCCGTAATTTTTCTCGGTTTTTGGCTGAAAAGTTACGCTTCTACCGCGGAGGGCAGGTACAGGATAGACGGCTATCTTTTGAAGCTGCCGCTGTTCGGCGATCTGTATCTTAAGGTCATGGTATCGCGGTTCAGCAGGGCGATGGCCGCGCTCACGAAAACAGGCGTCCCATTCCACGAGGGACTTGCCGTCGTGGAAACTTCGATAACTAACTCTGTCCTGCGCAAGACCTTTGAGGATGTACGCGAAAGGATAAACGTGGGCCAGGGAGTGACAGAGGCGTTCAGGTCATCGGGGATATTTCCTCCTATGGTCATACAGCTCATGAGCAGCGGAGAAAAATCCGGGCATATGGACGAGATGTTCTCGGAGGTCGCGGCGTTCTACGAGCCGGAGGTCGAATATACGCTGAGGAACCTCACGAGCCTGCTCGAGCCGTTTTTGCTCCTTATCATGGGGACGATAGTCGGCTTTATCGCGCTTTCTGTCCTGCTGCCGATATTCAACCTCATAAAGATCGTAAAATCCTAAAAGGAGATGAGATGAATAACAAGAAGGGTTTCACCCTTATAGAGATCCTCATAGTGGTGACGATAATCGCCATACTTGCGACTACCATTCTCCCGAATTTTATCGGCTTTGACCTAGAAGCCCGCATCGCGGCCACGCAGACCAACCTCAATTCGATAAGGACCAGGATCACTCTCTTCAGGGCAAAAGAGGGGAGATATCCCGAGACGCTCGAAGAGCTTCTTACCGTGCAATAC
>JAQTVK010000017.1 GCA_028706795.1 Candidatus Omnitrophota bacterium
TATCCTGTCGATATTGCCCTCGACCCTTAAGGCCGGGAATTTATTAGGAATGACGCGCACCTGCCAGCCCGGCGTGTTAGGTTTACTGCCTCCCTCGCGGACCGCGAAGATCTCCGGCGGGGTCATGCTCTCGTTGCCGGGGCAGAACGGGCATACGCCGCCCCTTTTGACATGCGTCTCGACCTCGTAGTCGGAAGGGTTCTTGACCTTGTCGACCTCTATTATCACCCATCTGCCTGTTATCGGGTCCCTGCGTAATTCAGCCATTTGTTATTCGATCTCGCTTAGGTATTTGGCCGCGTCTTCAGGCGGTGTCGGGTTAATATAGAAACCGCTGCCCCACTCAAAACCGGCTACCCTGGTAAGCCTCGGCATTATCTCGAGGTGCCAGTGGAAATCATCGTCTATCGTCCTCCAGTATCCGGCCTTGGGCACGCGGAACGGCGCGGTATGGAGTATTATGTTATACGCCGGATCGACGAGCGCCTTCTTTAATTTCGTGAGGACGAGCTTTAGCGTCCTCGCCAGGTCCGCTCTCTTGTCGACGGGAAGGTGCGCGAAATCCGCGCTGTGTTTCTTCGGCAGGATCCACGTCTCGAAAGGGAACCTCGAGGCGAAAGGCGTGAACGCCACGAAACCGTCCACGTCTGCGACAATCCGCTTTCCGGTGTCCATCTCCTGCTTTATGACATCGCAGAATATGCAGCGTTCCTTATATTCAAAATACTGGCGTGAGCCTACCAATTCATCCTTAAGGCGTATCGGGTTTACGGGCATGGCTATCAGTTGCGAATGGGCATGCCGTATCTTCCCTGAACCCGCAGCGAGGCCGTAATTCTTAAAAAGAAGCGCGTATTTTAATCTTGGGTCCCTGCCGAGGTCTGTCATGCGTTCTATGTAAGCGGTTATTGAATCCGTGATCTGCTGTTCCGGCAGGTCTGCCATATTATAGATATGCTGGGGAGTCTCGATGATTATCTCGTGGGCACCGATGCCGTTTACCACATCATACATGCCCTTCCCGTGCCTTTCGACCTTGCCTTCCACCTTGAGGACCGGCGAGACCGACGGCACGACCCTGACTTTCCATCCGGGAGAACAGGGCTTTGTACCTGGATTGCGGATAGCGAAGATCTCCGGAGGAGGCGTCTGGTCTTCCCTGCCTTCGCAGAACGGGCAAGGCGGTTCGGCCATCTTCTCTTCGGATACGGAATGAGGCACAAAATCGGAAGGCCGGCGCGCCCTTTCGGTCGCGACTATCACCCATCTTCCGATTATCGGGTCTTTTCTGAATTCAGGCATCTATCCCTGCCTTCCATTCTTCATCATGAGTTCCAGGAGGTCGTGGAGGGATATCACTCCCTGCACGGCGTTGCTTTCGTCCTGTATGACCAGGAATTCCGCGCCGGCGGCCTTCATCTTCTCCAAGGCATCCTTCAAAGGCACGCCCGACTTTACCACTATCGCCGGGCTCTTCAGGAAACTGTTCACCGGCATCTCAAGCCCTTTCATCACCGTGTCGGATGTGACGACCGCCTGGAGGTTTTTGAGCGAATTGACCTTATTGCGTATATATGTATAAAATTCCGTGGATAAAGTCCTGTTGAAGCTTATGAACATCGGGAAATACGGCTTCTTCTCGATGAAATTCAGGTGGCTCTGGAGCGCGCACTGGCCGACTTGCCTGTCTATCGAAAGGAAATACCTCAAAGAGCTGTCCGGCATTATGTCGTCGAGTTCTTCCGGCACCGCGGCCAGGTACGTCATCTCGAGGACTTCATCCATCGAGACGTTCAGGTCCCGGCAATTTTTCGAGATGTAATAACCCAGTTCGTCGTCCTGGTCCTTGTAGAGATGGACGTATTTCTCCAGCGTGTCGATCGCGTCCGCCAGGAATACCCCCAGCGCCACGCTCTTATTGTATATCATCCCCGCGGCTACGAGGGCGCCGTCATCCGACTGGCCCGGCCCGATCTTATGCCTGATATAAAGATACCTTATCTTCTCCGGCGCGACCTTCTTGAGGTCCCCTTCGGCGATGATAAGGCCCGCTCTTTTGAATGCCTCTATCGAGCCGGCGTGTTCGCGGTGGGCAAGCAACTCGCCGTCAAAGTTCATTTTGTCCATCACATCGATATTTATCGGATAACACTTTCCGTAACCGATCGTTATATCGAATTTCTCCTCTGCCGCCGCGCGCGGGCCCGGGTCATCCCTGAGGCCGCCGATATATATGCCCCTGAGGACATCCAGCGAGTTTACTTCGATCTCCTTGAGGTCAGGTACGCCGATGAACGGTTCGCCCCTGCTGTTTACAAGGCGCGGCCTCGGTTTTCCCTTTATCGTATCATCAACGAACCCTGCGATGTCGTCTATGAGCGCCTGGCGCTTTGACTTGACCTTGTTAGGGTCAAGTTTGAGCGCGTGGACGATATCGTCTATGGTCGTATTGACGTAGAAGCTCTTCTGGAATGCGCCCGCTCCGTTATGGGCCCTTCCTTCGAGCGACTGGACGAAAAGCAGTTCCGCTATCTCATCGGTAGTGTCTAACTCTTCGGTCTCTTTGAGATGCTGGAAATCCCGCCGTATTAATTCGCTGGGCGCAACTTTAAGGTTGATCATATAAATTTTAAGAAATTCAAGGAAATATTATATCATATACC
Organism: Candidatus Omnitrophota bacterium; assembly: GCA_028706795.1. GTDB lineage: Bacteria > Omnitrophota > Gorgyraeia > Pluralincolimonadales > Pluralincolimonadaceae > Pluralincolimonas. Next base: position 2,664 of record JAQTVK010000017.1, read on the forward strand.
GGCGTGAATTCAAGTCAATTAAGGTGACAGTATACTTAATTATCGGGAATAAGCATACTGTCACCGTAATTCAAAAGAGGCGCCTGTCGAGACTTTGTTCCCCAGTACGTAATCCTTGGCCTTCATGCGTTTGCCTCCCTCGGCCTGGAGCTCTTTTATCCTGAGAAAGCCGCTGCCGCACGCTATGATCATGCCGCTGCTGTCGAGCGCGGCAATCTGCCCTGGCGCAAGGTCCTTCTGCTCAGGGAGGCCTGCCGGCTCCGCGGCCCATATTTTTATTATCCGGCCGTTAAGGCGGGAGAACGCGCCTGGCCAGCCGTAAAATGCCCTGATCTTGTTATGGACTTCTGCGGCCGGCTTAGCCCAGTCTATCCTGCCGTCCTCTTTCCTAAGTTTGGGGGTAAAGGTGACCAGCGGCTCATCCTGCCCGGTCAACGCCGCCTTCCCTTCTTCTATGGAATCCACCGCCTTGACAAGCAGGTTAGCGCCGAGATTCGATAGTTTTTCGGAGAGGGTTTCAGCGTTATCCGAATCGAGGATATCGACATCCTTTTGCATTATTATCTCGCCGGCATCCATCTTTCCGCTCAACTTAAAAACGGTGACGCCGGTTTTCTCTTCGCCGTTCAATATCGCCCAGTTTATCGGAGAGGCTCCCCTGTATTTTGGCAGCAGGGACGCGTGTAGGCCTATTGAATAAATTTTTGGAGAAGAGAGTATTTCCTGTGAAAGTATTTTCCCGTATGCGATGACGACGAAGAGATCTGCTTTATATTTCTTGAGATCGGCCGGGACCTGCGCCGCTGGCATATCGTCTATCGAGATGACAGGTATGCCCAGGGAATCCGCTTTTATCTTTACGAGAGACGGGGCCGGCTTTAGGCTCCTGCCTTTCGGCTTATCCGGCTTGGTGATAACGACGGCGATATCGTGGAATTTACTCAATTTCACGAGGCTCGGGACCGCGAATCCGGACGTGCCGAAGAAGACTATCGTCATTTGAGCTCTTTTTTGAGTTTGCGTTTCGCCATGAAACGCTTGACAGGGCTGAGCCTGTCGATGAAGAGGATGCCGTCCAGGTGGTCTATCTCGTGCTGGCATATCCTGGCCAGGAGGCCCATCGCCTCAAAACAGACGGGCTTTCCCTTTATATCAAGCCCTTCGACCCGGATATACGTGCTGCGGTTGACCAGCCCGTTTATCCCGGGCAGGCTCAGGCAACCCTCTTCTTTTTTCTCGCTGCCGCGCTTTTTTACTATGACAGGGTTTATGAGGGCATCGGCCCGCCATTCATCGCAAGACGGGTTGAAGACGATTATCCTCTTGGATACCCCCACCTGCGTGGCCGCGAGCCCCACACCTTCGGAGAGTTTCATGGTCTCGATCATATCCTCGATAAGGCCCCTCTCGCGTTCGCCCACTGTCTTGACCGGCAGGGCCTTCTTTTTGAGGACAGGGTCGGGATATTTACGTACCTTTAAGATCGGCATGGCAATATTCTACTATAAACTCCCGTAAAAACCAAATTTAAAAAATGGTTGACCTCTCCTGCCCGATGTTCTATAATCAGGCAAAAGGAGTACAAAACATGGACGAGTCGGGTTTAGCAAATCTCCCGAAACAGGTAAGTGACTATTATGAAAAGGGCGTTGAAGCCGTCAAGAGGGAGAATTTCGGATACGCTATTGAACTCTTCAGCTCCGCTCTCGCCTTAAAACAGGATTTCGCGGAAGCGCGTTTCTACCTCTGGCTCTCCCTCTGGGAGCAGCAGAAGCATCATCCAAATATAATTAAATTCATCGGCGGAAAAATATTCGGGTTTATCAGTATGATGGGCGGGATCTCGCTCAAAAAAGCGGGTAAGACGTGGGAGGCCATCTACCAATTCGAGAAGGCAATGAAGGCGGACCCGGGAAACACTTCGATCCTGAACGCCATAGCCGATTGTTTCCTGAGCGAGGGGCAGGCCTTAAACGCCATAAAGATACTGGAAGGCGTCCCTATGATAAACAACAAGGATTATAAGACGCTGAAGAAACTGGCGGGGCTTTACAGGGGCATGGAGAATTACGAAAAGGCGCGCGCGTTCTATAAGGCGGCGCTGCAGGCCAATCCCGGAGATATGGACGCCGAACACGGCATAAAAGAACTCGACGCCATAAAAACTCTCAGGGGCACCTTCGACCAGTAAATATCACATTCCCATCGGGTCGACATCTACAGTAATGATCAGGCCCGACTTTCCTTTCAGGTTATCCAGGGCTTTATCTATAAATCCGCAAACAGCTGCGGGGTCTTCCCCTTTAAGCAGCAGGTTCCACCTGAATTGCCCTTTTATTTTCGATATGAATTCCGGCGCCGGCCCTACCATCTCCACGGCCTTTCCGGCGATGAAAAGGTTCAGGACAGCCGCGAGATCATGAGCTGCCTTTATCACCCGCTCTTCCTTCCTGCCCCTCAGTTTTATCTCGATGATATGCGTGAACGGTGGATAGTTCAGTTCCCTGCGGAATTTTATCTCCTCGTTGAAAAACCCGACATAATCATGCTCAATGCTCTTTTCTATCGCATAATGGTTGGGAGAAAATGTCTGGATGATCACCCTCCCCGGCTCTGATCCGCGGCCCGCGCGGCCGGCGACCTGTGTCAGGAGGTTAAAGGTCCTCTCTCCTGCCCTGAAATCCGGCAGGTTGAGCGCCGTATCCGCCGAGACTACGCCTACGAGCGTCACCCTCGGGAAGTCGTGGCCCTTGGCTATCATCTGGGTCCCGATAAGGATATCTATCTTATGTTTCTTGAATTCCGTAAGTATCTGGCGGTGTGAACCCCTCTTGGATGTCGCGTCTGTATCCATCCTGGCTATCCTCGCGGCGGGAAAGAGCCTGGCCGCCTCGCTCTCGATCTTTTGCGTGCCGATGCCGAAATACCTGATATCCCCGCCCTTGCATTTGGGGCACTTCTCCGGCGGGTCAACCTGGTAGTTGCAGTAATGGCAGTTCAACTTTTTTGTGTCAAAATGGTACGTCATCGAGACGTTGCAGTATTTGCAGGTGACCACATAGCCGCATTTCTTGCAGTTTATGAAGGTCGAGAACCCGCGCCTGTTCATGAAAAGCATCACCTGGCCGCGCCTGTTCAGGACCTGCGATATTGCATGTTCGAGCGCGCGGGAGAATATCTTCGGCTCCCTCGAGTCGATAAGTTCCTGGCGCATATCTATTATATCTACCTTCGGCAGGGCCCTCTTCTCTATGCGTTCGGTGATCTTCAGTAATTTATATTCGCCTGACGCTGCCTTTTGGAAACTTTCTATCGATGGAGTAGCGCTCCCGAGGATGACCGCAGCGCCCGCTATCCCGGCGCGTTCTATCGCGACATCCCTGGCATTATATCTCGGTGCATCGTCCTGCTTATAGGAGGTCTCGTGTTCCTCGTCTATGACTATCAGGCCGAGGTTTTTGACCGGTGCGAATATGGCCGAACGCGCTCCCACGGCGATATTCGCGGTCCCATCCCTTAGTTTCTTCCATTCCAAAAACCTTTCGCTCTCGAGGAGCCTGCTGTGAAGGACCGCCACGATACCCCCGAACCTCGACTTGAAACGTTCGACCGCCTGAGGGGTAAGGGAGATCTCCGGCACCAATACGATCGCGGATCTCCCTAAGTTGAGGGCGGATTCTATCGACTGCATGTAGACCTCGGTCTTGCCGCTGCCGGTGATGCCGTGCAGCAGGTAGACGTCGTTTTTGCCTTTCGATATTGATTCCCTGATGGATCTCAGCGCGGCGTCCTGCTCGTGCGTAGGCTTAAAATTCCCGGAGGGCTCGTACTCTTCTTCGGTCAAAGGATGGCGGGGCTTTGTCTTTATCTTACCTTTCTTCAGCGGGCCGGGAAGCGCGGCCTCGATCGCCTCTCCCCATGATGAGTGGTAATAACCGGCGATCCACTTTGTCAGCGCCAGCAGTTCGGCATTGATGACCGGGGCTTCCTCGTCTATGACCGAGAGGATCTCCTTTATGCCTTCTACCTGCGGCTTATCGACGAAACCGGTTATATAACCGACGATCTTCCTTGTGCCGAAAGGTACCCAGGCCCGTTTGCCGGTCTCAGCCTTTTCCTTGAGGGAGGCCGGGACCCTGTAATGGAAAGGCTTCCTGACGGGGAGGCCGACCGCTACTTCAACGAACTCTTTTGACTGCGGATTTACCAATTCTACCCCGAAAGTATCTTTATTATCTTCTTGAGGTCCTGCCATACTTCTTTCTTGGCGGAAGGGTTCCTTAAAAGGTAGGCGGGATGATAGGTCGGGATAAGCGTGATGCCGTTAAACTCGAACTCTTTTCCCCTGATCTTGGTTATGAAAACTTCGGTGCCCAAGAGCGCCTCAGCGGCATGTTTACCTAGGCAGCAGATGACCTTTGGCGAGATTATACCGATCTGGCTGAGCAGGTAATCCCTGCACGCGGCCGCTTCCCCGGGGAGAGGCGCCCTGTTATTGGGAGGCCGGCATTTTATGACGTTGCAGATATAGACGTCCTGCCGCCTGAGGCCCATCGCCTCTATCATCTTCGTCAGGAGCTGCCCCGCGCGGCCGACGAACGGGACTCCCTGGATATCTTCATCTTCTCCCGGCGCCTCTCCTATAAATACCAGCGGCGCTCCGGGATCCCCGTCTGAAAACACGTAATTTTTCTTTGTCTTATAAAGCGCGCAGCGCCGGCATGATAATACCTCTTTCTTCACGGGTTCAAGCAACCTGGCCTTCTTCTGGTCCGATGCCGCGGCCCTGGGACGGGCAGGCGAAAGGATATCCGCGGTACCGGCCGCCCTTTCGGCCTCTATATAGCGCTTGAGGTCATTGGCGATGCTGGTCAGTTCTTTACGAGTGTTGCCAGCGCTGCTGGTCAGTTCTTTACGAGTGTTGACCATTCTTCTCGATAGTCTCCAGCACAAGCAGGACGATATCGCTCGCCGATGAAGGCTTGCCCAGCTGTTTCGCCTTCGACCTCATCGTTTCGAGGGTCTCCTTTGACCTGTAAAGCGCCTCCAGTTTATCGAGGGTCTCGCCGATAGTCTTTACTCCCACCCCCACCCCATGCTTTTCCAGGAACATAAGGTTGCTCTCTTCCTGTCCCGGGATATAAGTGTTGGCTATGACAGGCACGCCTTTGACCATCGCTTCGGAGATGCTCAGGCCGCCGGGCTTGGATATCATCACGTCGGAGGCATCCATCAATTCGTTCACGTTATCGACAAAACCGTAAGGCTTGATAAATACCTTCGATCTTTTTGCAATATCCTCTATTTCCCTGAGGAGCCCTTCGTTCCTGCCGCATACAACGATGATCTGGAACGGCTCTGACGTCCCGGCGATAGTCTCGACCATCTCAGGTATAGGGCCGACGCCCAGCCCGCCCCCGATTATGAGGACGGTAAATAAGCCCTCTTTCAAGCCGAGCTTCTGTACCGCCTCGGCGCGCTCCAGCTTCTTCGTAAATTTCTCCTGGACCGGGATGCCTAGCACCCTTATCCTGCCGGCCTGTATGCCTTTGCTCACAAGCTCGTTCTTGGTGTATTCGGCCGCCGCGACATATATGTCCACCTGCGACGATATCCAGAAATCATGTACCCCGTAATCCGTGACGCAAGTGATGAGTTTGCCGTCATAGAGTTTCGACATTTTAAGGTTAGATACGATATCCGTCGCCAGGAAATGAGTAGCAACGATGCAGTCCGGCTTCTCCTTCCTTATGAAGGAATACAGTTTATGCCCGTTTATGAAATTCATCATGCGCCTCACCGTCCTGATAAGCGGGCGCAGGGGCTTGAAGTCGGTAAAATAGAACGAGAATGTCCAGAGGAACGGCGCCTTTGAGACCATGAAGTTATATCCCCAGACATAGGTAAAGCTGAATAGCCGGTTTGCGTATTGCAGGGAATCTACCACCCTTACGTCGTGGCCTGTGTTCGCCTTATCGAAGGCGTCCTTTATCGCCAGGGCGGCGCTCTTGTGCCCGGCCCCGGCCTGCGCATGGATGATAAATATCTTCATTTTTTTCTCCTGTCCCACTTTAATATGAATTCCGCCGCCTCCAAAAGGTCCCGCTTGATGAAATCCGGCTTGGCCGCCCAGCCTTTATCCTTCCTCGACCTTACCTTGCCCGACAATACCAAAAGCGTCCTGCATCCTACCGCCTTCCCGGCCTGGACATCCCTGATATTATCGCCCACAAAAAAAGCTTTCTTGAAGTCAATCGGCCCCCTCTTAAGGGCTTTCTTGAAGAGCCCGGTCTTGGGCTTCCTGCAGCCGCAGTTATCCTCGGTGCGATGAGGGCAGTAATAGGCCGCGGTTATCTTACCGCCTGCCTTTTCCGCCTCCCTCATCATTTTATCCGTTATGCGCTTAAGGTCGCGCATCGAGAAATACTTCTTTGCGATGCCGGCCTGGTTGGAGATTATATATATCGAATACCCGGCACCTGTAAGCTTCTTTATGGCACGTTTTACTCCCGGCAGGAACTTGAAATCCTTCCATTTGGTCACGTATTGGAATTTCAAATGTTCGGGGTCCTTGTTTATGACCCCGTCCCTGTCGAGGAATATTACCTTATTTTGCTCTTTGGCCATAAGTCAGCTCCCAGTATTTGGCCCATTTCATGAAATGCACGTACGAATAAAGCGCCGAAAATATGAAACCTGTCATTCCTTCCCTGAATCCCTGTTTTTTGATATAAAATTTCCAGAAGACCTTAGCGGGTTTAAAATACAGGTTATACTTTACATGCCTTCCGGTGAGGACCCCTCTTTCGCGCAGGAAATCCTTCGCCTCATAATTAGTATACCTGTTCTGCCTGGAGATAAACTGCGATAGGGACGTAAAAGGACGGTGTTCGATCTCCTCTTCGATCGTCCCCTGCTGCCCGTCCAATTTCAGGCGCTCGTGTATAAGGCCTTCATACCGGCCCGATCCCTTCCTGAAGAAATGCGAGGAATAATGGTACCATCCGCCGTACCTCATCGGATGTCCCAGGAAAAAATTCTTGCGCCTGAACTTGTAACCGACATACGGCCCGGGCGAGGCCATGGCATCCTTCAGGGCCTTCGCGAGGCCCGAAGTCACGACCTCGTCGGCATCGAGCTGGAGTATCCAATCGCCGGTAGCGCTGTCGATGCCCTTATTCCTCTCTTCCGCGAAACCCTTGAATTCGCTGAGGATTATCCTGTCCGTATACCCCTTGCAGATCTCTACGGTCCGGTCGGCAGAGAAACCGTCCACGATTATTATCTCGTCTGCCCATTTTACGCTTTCGAGGCAATCCTTTATCGAGTTCTCCGCGTCCTTTGTGATGACCACGGCGCTAAGCCTTGGGTTTGGCATTCAACTCCTTGTATTTCGCGTAACTTAAGAACTGGTAAAATCCGCTGTTTACCGCCACCATAAGGCCGATGACGCCGTCGCGGTATCCTCTATTCCCGACATAGCACCTGACGAACCTGTCGAAGGTGCGCCACAACGCCACATGCAGCGGCATCTTCTTGCCCGTCGAAAACCACTTTTCCGCCTCTTTCGAGGTCTGGCCGTTCAGGGAATCGACGAGTTCAGCGAAATTTTCGTAGGAATAATGGATTATATCGCCCTTTAGGCGTCCGCACTTTCCGTCGTAGAAGACGCGCGGGTGCACGGCTGCCTCTTCGTACTTGAACCTGCCCTTCCTGAAGAACCTGTCTTTATACCCCGGATACCACCCGCCCCATTTCACCCAGTAATCGCCGATATAATTGCGCATCGGCACAGCAAAAACGACATACTCGCTAAGTTTATTATCCGCGTCCTCTTTGATCACGCGCGCGATCTCTTCTTTTAATTCGGGGCTTATAATCTCATCGGCATCCAGGCTGAAGACCCACCCGTTCTTCGCCTGCGAGTAGGCGTAATTCCTGTGGACGCCTTCTATGTCCATCTTCCTCTCGAATATCCTGTCCGTGTAGCGGCGCGCGATCTCGACGGTCCTGTCCGAGCTCATATCGTCCACTATCACGATATCGTCGGCCCATTTCACGCTATCGAGGCAGGCTGCGATCCGCTTCTCCTCGTTCTTTACTATTATGACCGCCGAAACCGGTATCTTCTGTTCCATAATTTAAATTTCCCTGATCTCCGCGCCGCGGAATAACCGGTAACCCGTGAGCGCGGCGCGCAGCACGGGATCGCCTGTATATATCCTGTCGTACCTCTTTTTCTTTATAATGATATTCCAAAATGACTTTAACTTAAAGAAATTTTTAG
>JAQTVK010000153.1 GCA_028706795.1 Candidatus Omnitrophota bacterium
CTCGATATCGACATTAAAGGCGTCTCGAGCGATTCCAAGACGGCCGGGAAAGACCATCTTTTTATCGCGGTCTCCGGCACGAACTTCGACGGCCATAAGTTCGCGAACGAGGCCGCTGACAAAGGCGCCGCGGCCGTAGTCCTGGAAAAGGATACAGTGCTTCCCGAAGGCGTCGCAAGGATATTCGTCAGGGACTCGAGGGCAGCGGCGCCTAAGATAGCCAATAATTTCTTCGGCAGGCCTATCGAGAAATTGACCTGTATAGGGATAACCGGGACGAACGGCAAGACGACGATATCGTATCTGATGGATTCTATCATCTCGGCCGCGGGCCACAGTGCCGGCGTTATCGGGACGATAAGTTACAGGATAGGGAAACGGCTCATACCCGCAACGAACACCACTCCCGGGCCGGTCGAACTCTACGGTTTCATGGGCGAGATGGCCAGGAACTCCGGCGATTACCTCGTGATGGAGGTCTCGTCGCACGCCCTCGACCAGAACAGGGTGGGCGGCATCGGTTTCGCCGCGGCGATATTTACCAACCTTACCGGCGACCACCTCGATTACCATAAGACGTTCGATGAATATTTCAGGGCGAAATCCCGCCTCTTCGAAGGGCTAAAGGACGGCGCATATGCCGTGATAAACATAGACGATGAGTGGGGGAAAAAACTGGTCAAGGTCTCGAAAGGGAAGGTCGTGACATACGGGACGAAACTCGTCGCCGATTATCTTGCTTCCGATATAAAGCTTTCGCTGGACGGGACGAGGTTCACGGTCAATTCGCCGAAAGGGGACCTGAAGGTTAATTCGAAACTTATCGGCCTGCACAACGTCTATAATATGACCGCCGCTGCCGCCTGCGGCATGAGCCTCGGTTTTTCCTCCGGCGAGGTAAAGCGCGGGCTGGAGGAGATGAAGGCGGTCCCGGGCAGGCTCGAGCCGGTCGACTGCGGCCAGCCTTTCAAGATATTTGTGGATTACGCGCATACGGACGATGCGTTATTCAATGTCCTCTCCGCGTTAAAACCCCTTATCGGCAAAAAGATAATCGTGGTATTCGGCTGCGGCGGGGACCGCGACAGGACAAAACGCCCGCGTATGGGTAAGGTGGCGAGCGAGATGGCGGATCTTGTCATCGTGACATCCGATAACCCGCGCAGCGAGGAGCCGGAGGCGATAATCGCCGAGATAACCGCGGGGATATCAAAGAAGAATTACAAAGTGGTAACGGACAGGTCGAAAGCCATAGAGGAGGCGCTTTCCGCGGCGAGGGAAGGGGATTGCGTCCTCATAGCCGGCAAAGGCCATGAGACTTACCAGGTATTGAAGAATACGACCGTGACTTTCGACGACAGGGAGATCGCAAAGTGTTTAGCGCAAAAGATATCTTAGAGGCGACAGGCGGGCAATTGGTGAACGGCACCCGTGAGTGCGTGTTTTCGCATATCTCGACCGACACGAGGAAGATAGAAAAGGGTTCGCTCTTCATAGCGGTAAAAGGGCCAAACTTTGACGGCCATGATTTCGTATGCGAAGCCGCCAGTAAAGGCGCCGGCGCGGCGGTAGTAAGCCGCGATATGCCCTCACCCAAAGCCGGTTTCTCGGTAATACTCGTAAAGGACACTGTCAAGGCGCTGGGCGGTATCGCGAAGCTGCACCGCAGCAGGTTCGATATCCCGGTCATCGCGTTGACCGGCTCGAACGGGAAGACGACCACGAAAGATATGCTCGCACTTATCCTGTCATCTAAATACAAAGTCCTGAAGAACGAGGGGACGGAGAATAATTTTATCGGCGTGCCGCAGACGCTTTTAAAATTGAACGAGGAGCATGAGATAGCTGTAATAGAGCTGGGGACAAACCATGCGGGGGAGATAGGCTATCTGGCCGACATAGTCCAGCCGAATTGCGGGATGATATTGAATGCGGGCCCGTCGCATTTGGAGTTCTTTGGTTCGGTTGAGAACGTCAGGAAAGAAAAACTCGACCTTATAAAGAGGGTCGGGGAGGACGGTTCGGCCGTGGTCAACGGAGACGACCCGGAGCTTGTGGAGGCCGCCAAAAAAATGTGCGATGAGGTCGTGACCTTCGGCTTCAATGAGGATTGCGATTTCACGGCCGAGAACGTCCGGGAGAGCGACTGCGGGATAAGTTTCGCGCTGAACGATACGTATGCCGTGAAGCTCAGGATGCTCGGCAGGCATAACGTCCACAACGCGTCTGCCGCGATCGCCGCGTCCTCGTTATACGGGATTGGGACGAAGTCCGCGGTAAAAGCCCTTGAGGGTTTCGTCCTGCCGAAACTCAGGATGGAATACGAGAAGTGCGGGGGGATAGATTTCATCTTTGACTGTTATAATTCCAATCCCGCTTCACTGGAGAGTGCCATCGGGACGCTGCGGGATATGGAGCCGTATAAGAGGAAGGTGCTCGTAGTCGGAGACATGCTCGAACTGGGTGAAGCCGGGCCTGAGCTCCACCGCGAGGCCGGCAGGTTCGCGGCAAAGTCCAAGATAGGTCTTTTAGTGAGTGTGGGCACGCTCTCCGGGTATATCCTTGAGGGCGCACAGGAGGAGGGCATCGGCGGTATGTCCCTCCTCCGTTTTGCCGATTCCGTAGAGGCCGCGAAGGCCTTGAAAAATATATTGAAACAGGGGGATCTGGTGCTGGTCAAAGGTTCGCGCGGCATGAAAATGGAGGAGATCAAAAAGTGTTTTACCACCTGCTCTACCCGCTGAAAGAC
>JAQTVK010000018.1 GCA_028706795.1 Candidatus Omnitrophota bacterium
GCTCTCGCATGTGTCCGGGAAGATGAGGATGAATTTCATACGCATCCTTCCGGGCGACAGGGTAAAACTGGAGCTTTCGCCGTACGACTTAACCAGGGGCAGGATAACTTTCAGGGTGAAATAAAATGAAGGTACGTTCAAGCATAAAGAAGATCTGCGAAAAGTGCAAGATAGTGAAAAGAAGGGGAACAATCTACGTGATCTGCGCCAACCCGAAGCACAAGCAGCGTCAGGGTTAGCGCCGATAATCTAGGAGGAAGTAATGCCGAGGATTTTAGGTATCGATCTACCGAAGGAAAAAAAGATAGAGTTCTCTCTCTGCTACCTTTACGGGGTAGGCAGGGCCCTGTCGAGGAAGATCCTTAAGGAGGCGAACATCAATCCGGATGTGCGTGCCAAGGACCTTACCGATGAAGAGGTGTCGCGCATAACGACGATCCTACAGAAAGAATACAAGGTCGAGGGAGACCTGAGGAGAGAGATCGCCCAGAATATAAAGAGGTTGATGGACATCGGCTCGTACAGGGGGATCAGGCACAAGAGGGGCCTGCCGGTGCGCGGCCAAAGGACGAAGACTAACGCAAGGACAAGAAAAGGCCCGCGCAGGATGGCGGTCACCTTAAAGAAGAAAGAGACCAAGCCGGGAGCTTAATATGGTAGAAGAGAAGAAGGAAGAAGAGCATAAGCCTAAGAAGAAAAAAACAAAGAAGAAAGTCGCCAAGAACATACCGAACGCGATAGCGCATATCCAGGCGACTTTCAATAATACGATCGTCACGATCTCCGACAAGTCGGGAAATACCATCTGCTGGGCGTCTAGCGGCGGAAGCGGCTTTGCGGGATCGAAGAAGTCGACGCCGTTCGCCGCGCAGGTCGCCGCTGAAGTGGCGGCAAAGAAGGCGATGGAACACGGCGTAAAGGAAGTCGAAGTCTATGTCAAAGGCCCCGGCGCCGGACGCGAATCCGCGATACGCGCGCTGCAGGCGACCGGCCTGGCGATATCGTTAATAAAAGATGTCACCCCTATTCCACATAACGGTTGCAGGCCACCGAAGAGAAGGAGAGTATAGTAAATGGCGAAATACAAGGATGCCGTATGCAGGCTATGCAGGAGAGAGGGCTCCAAGCTCTTCCTGAAAGGCACGCGCTGCTATACGCCGAAATGCGGGATTTCCCGCCGCGAGTACGCGCCGGGCCAGCACGGCCAGGGCAGGATCAAACTGTCTGACTACGGCCTTCAGCTGAGGGAGAAGCAGAAGCTCAAGAGAATCTACGGGGTCCTTGAGAAGCGATTCAGGAATTACTTCAAGACGGCGAATAAATCGAAGGGCGTCACCGGTGAGATCCTGCTGCAATTACGCGAGAGAAGGCTTGATAACGTATTGTTCCGTTCCGGTCTGGCCAATTCCACCGCCGACGCGCGCCAGATCACCGCGCACGGCCATGTGAAGCTAAACGGCCGCAGGACAGACATACCTTCGTATTCGGTCAAGGTCGGAGATACGGTAAAGATAGAGAATAAGGAAGGTATCCTAAAACATATAAAGAGCAACATCGAGCTCACGAAGGACAGGGGCATCCCTAAGTGGATGGCGGTCGATGCGAACGGCGTTGAGGTAAAGATCGTCAAGCTTCCGTCCAGAGAAGATATCGGGTTCCCAATCCAAGAACAATTAATAGTAGAGTTGTATTCGAAGTAGGAGGAGAAAATAATATGGGTATTGCCTGGCAAGATTTTGAGATGCCGAAGAAACTGGTTTGCGATGATGCGAGCTCATCGGACACCTACGGGAAGTTCACCGCAGAGCCCTTTGAGCGCGGCTACGGAACCACGCTCGGCAACGCTTTAAGGAGAGTCCTGCTCTCCTCGATAGAAGGCAGCGCGGTGACCTCTATCAAGATAGATTCGGCCCACCACGAGTTTACCAGCGTCGCCGGCGTCTCGGAAGATATACCGGAGATAATCCTGAATATCAAGAAACTCGTCCTGCGCTCCCATTCAAGGCAGCCCAAGGTCATCGAGATCAAGGCCGACAGCAAGGGCGACGTGAAGGCCAAGGACATAATCCACGACGAGACGATAGAGATACTTAATCCCGAACTGCACATTGCCACGCTGACGAAGAACGCCAAGTTCCACGTCGAGATGGAAGTCGGCAGGGGAAGGGGTTATTATCCGGCCGAGAAGAACAAGAGGGAAGGCCAGCCGATCGGGGTCATACCCGTCGACTCGATATTTACCCCTATAGTAAAGGTCAACTTCGAGGTCGAGAATACCCGCGTCGGGCAGATAACCGATTACGACAAGCTCATATTGGAGATATGGACGAACGGAAGCATAACGCCGAAAGACGCCCTGCTGTATTCGGCCCACATACTCGAGAAACATCTCGAGATATTCCTCGATTACGGGAAACTTCCTGAAGAGGAAGTCGAGGAAGAAGTGAAGGTCGATGAGGAGCTCTATACGAAACTCAGGATGCCCGTCTCGGAGCTCGAGCTTTCCGTGAGGAGCGCCAACTGCCTCAAGGAAGCGAAGATAAAGACGATCGGCGAACTCGTCCAGAAGAACGAGGCCGAGATGCTGAAGTACAGGAACTTCGGGAAGAAATCCCTGGCCGAGATAAAAGAGATCATCACCGGGATGGGGTTGGGCCTCGGCATGAAAGTCGACAAAAAATTACTGAAGAAGGAATAACGGGTATACAACCATGCGCCATAAAAAACTGAACAAGAAATTCGACAGGAACAAGCCCGAAAGAGATTCGATGATGAATAATCTCGTGAAAGGGCTTTTCATCTACCAGAGCATTACCACCACGACCACCAAGGCGAAAGAGGCGCGCAGGTTCGCCGAGAAGCTCATAACGGTCGCCAAAAAAGACGATCTCAGCTCCCGGAGAAAGGCATTCTCGGTTTTAAGGGACGAGACCCTTGTCGGGAAGTTGTTTAAGGAGATCGCGCCGCTTTTTAAGGACAGGAAAGGCGGATATACCAGGATAATCCACCTCGGAAAGAGGAAAGGCGATAACGCCGGACTTTCGGTGCTGGAGTTGACCGAAAAGAAAGTCGTCGCCCCTAAGGTAAAGCATAAGAAAGAGAAACCTGCCGAGGCCAAACCGTCCGCGACGGAAAAAGGCGCCGCAAAAGAGGCCGCTCCTCACGCGCACGAGAAACCTAAAGAAGCGGCGCACGAAAAGAATATCCCGCCTAAGAAAGAGGAGAAGGAGATACACAAGACGCCGACCCATAAGGCTCCGGCCGGCGGTTTTGTCGGGACTCTCCGCAAGTTCTTCAGGGGCAGGACCAAGTAATCCGCTAAGGCGGATATGCATAAGAGGGGATAACCTTGAAGATCTCGAGACGTATTGAGAAAGTCAAAGAATCTCCTACGCTCGCCATCACCGCCAAAGCCAAGGAGATGAAGCTTAAAGGCGAAGACGTCATAAGCTTCGGCGCCGGCGAACCGGATTTCGATACACCCCCCCATATTAAATCCTCGGCGATAAAGGCCATCGAAGGCGGTTTCACGAAATATACCGCGTCTTCCGGGATCCCTGAGCTCAAGAAGGCCATTTGCGAGAAATTCCGGAACGATAACGGCCTCTCATATGAACCTTCCCAGATAGTAGTCTCGTGCGGCGCAAAACACTCACTCTATAATATATTCCAGGCGGTCTGCGACGAGGGAGATGAAGTGATCATCCCTTCGCCGTATTGGGTAAGTTATACCGAGATGGTGAAACTTGCCGGCGGGATCCCTGTAATTTTGGATACGAAACAGGGCGACGAGTTTAAAGTGAAGCCCGATTTCCTGAAAAAAGTGATCACGAAAAAGACGGCCGCATTTATCCTTAACAGCCCGTCTAATCCTACCGGATGTGTCTATAACAGGTCCGACCTCGAAGGCATAGCGGGTGTCCTTATAAATAATAAGATAACCGTGATCTCGGACGAGATATACGAGAAATTGATATATGACGGCGAGAAGCATATCTCATTCGCCTCCCTTAGTAAAGAAGCGTATGGCCTCACTTTCACGGTGAACGGTATGTCCAAGTCTTATTCGATGACCGGCTGGCGTATCGGTTACCTGGCCGCGCCGTCAAAGGAGCTTTCAGCCGCGGTCGGAAGGCTCCAGGACCATTCGACCTCAAATCCCGTTTCGTTCGCGCAGAAGGCGGCGCTCGAGGCATTAAAGAGCGACCAGAAGTGCGTCGCGGAGATGGTTTCGGAATTCGAAAAGAGACGCGATTACATGGTCGACAGGATCAACAGCATGAAGGGCATCAGCTGCGTTAAGCCCAAGGGCGCGTTCTATGTCTTCTGCGACATATCGAAGACGGAGATGGGTTCTTTCGATTTCTCAAAGAAGCTCCTCGAAGAGGCGAAGGTGGCGGTCATCCCGGGCGAGCCGTTCGGATGGGATACCCATATAAGGCTGAGTTTCGCGACCGGCCTCGACGATATCAAGAAAGGCCTCGACAGGCTGGATAACTGGCTTAAGGCCAGGAAATAAAGGAGATATCTTGAAACACAAGATCACTTTCATACCCGGTGACGGCGTAGGGCCCGAACTCTCGGATGCCGCGAAGCGCTGTATCGAAGCGACCGGTGTAGATATCGAATGGGAGGTCTTCGACGCGGGTATAGGTGTTATGGAGAAATACGGCACCCCGCTTCCCGAGAATGTGCTCGCCTCCATAAGGAAGAACAAGGTTGCCATCAAAGGGCCGATCACGACGCCCGTAGGTACCGGCATACGCAGCGTCAACGTCGAACTCAGGAAGGCCCTGGAATTATACGCCTGCCTGCGCCCGTGCAAATCTTATAAAGGGGTCAGGAGCCGCTATGATAAAGTCGACATAGTCATAGTCCGCGAGAATACCGAAGACTTATATGCGGGCGTTGAGTTCGAGCAGAATACACCCGACTGCAAAAAGGTCATAGATAATATCAATTCCCTTTCTAAGAAGAGGATAAGGGAAGATTCCGCGATAAGCATAAAGCCGATTTCGAAGTCCGGCTCCGAGCGCATCGTCAAGTTCGCGTTCGAATATGCGGTAAAGAACGGCAGGAATAAAGTGACCTGTGTCCATAAAGCGAATATCATGAAGGCGACTGACGGGTTGTTCCTCGCGACAGCGAGGGAAGTCGCCGCGAAGTACGAGGGAAAAATAGAATTCGAGGACAGGATCGTCGACAACATCTGCATGCAGCTTGTCCAGAGGCCCGAGGAATACGACGTGCTTGTCCTTCCTAACCTGTACGGCGATATAATATCCGACCTTTGCGCCGGGCTCGTCGGAGGCCTGGGGCTCGCCCCAGGCGCGAATATCGGCGATAACGCCGCGGTCTTCGAGGCGACGCACGGCAGCGCCCCGAAATACAAAGGCATGAACAAGGTAAATCCCACCGCAATGATCCTTTCCGGAGTGTTGATGCTGCGTCATATAGGCGAGAACGATGCCGCGGCCCGGCTCGAGAACGCAGTGAAGAAAGTCATCGCCGAAGGCAAACACGTCACTTACGACCTGAAGGCGGAACGCACCGACCCGACCGCAGTCGGCACCCGCCAGATGGCGGACGCGATAATAAAGGCGCTCTAACCGGCCGGAATATCTCCCCATGAAAAACTACGATATATGTATTATCGGCGCAGGGCCCGGCGGCACGGCCGCAGCTCTCGAAGCCTCATCGCTCGGCGCAAAGGCGGCGCTCATCGAAAAAGATGAGATAGGCGGCGTATGCCTGAACAGGGGCTGCATCCCGACCAAGGCCCGTTTAAAGTCAGCCTTCCTTTACGACGAATCCAGTCGTTCTGCTGAATTCGGTTTGGCGTCAAAAGGTTTTGACTTCAGCCTTGCCTCCATATGCCGGAGTTCCGGCGATATAGTAAGACGCCTTAAAGACCAGCTTGGCCAATCGCTCAAGGCCCGGAAGATAGATATAATAAAAGGCGAAGCCGTCTTTTTGGACAAAGGGACCGTCGAGGCCGGCGGCGAGAAGATAAGCGCGCGCTCGTTCGTGGTCGCGGCCGGTTCTTCGCCTAAGCCGCTCGGGCAGGTAACGTCCGATAAAAAAAGGATATTCTATTCCGAGGAGATCCTCGGCCTCGATAAGATGCCTGTGGATATCACGATAATCGGCGGCGGCGCTATCGGCTGCGAATTTGCGTCTTTCTTCATGGCCATGGGGTCGAAGGTTACCCTTATAGAGATGATGGAGAGGATATTGCCGAGGGAAGACAAGGACCTCTCAAACAGGCTCGAAGGCATCTTCAAGAAAGAAGGCATCGAGGTGATAACCGGCGCTTCTTCTCCGGACATAGGGAAGATCGCTTCTGAAGTCATATTGATCTCGGTCGGCCGTTCGCCCAACATTGGCGGTATGGGATTGGAAAAAGCCGGGATAGAAGTAAAGGACGGCCGTATTATCGTAGACAAATATTTAAGGACATCGGTACATGATATTTTAGCAGTCGGCGATTGCATCGGCAGATATAATCTCGCCCATGCAGCCTCGGCCGAGGGTAAGGCCGCCGCGCGTAACGCCCTCGGTAAAGAGGCGCCGATGGATTATGGGATAATGCCTGTTTGCGTCTATTCGTTCCCTGAGGCCGCGAGCGTGGGCCTGAACTCCGATGAAGCAAGTAATAAAGGATATGAAGCGGTAACAGGCCGCGCTTTCTTCGCAGCATCGGGAAGGGCGCTTGCCCAGAGGGAACCGGAGGGTTTTGTGAAACTGACGGCCGACAAAAAGACCGGAAAGATACTCGGGGCGCAGATATTGGGTTATAACGCGTCGGAACTGATAGGCATAATAAGCGTCGCCATGAAGGGCGGATTGATCTTAAAAGATCTGGCCGATGTGGTCCAGCCGCATCCCGCCTTCTCCGAAGCGGTCCAGGAAGCCGCTGCTATAATGTTGAGGAACCTGAAATGATAGCCAAGCCCCGCTGGCTGAGGAGGGATATCGTCTCCTCGGCGAAGATAGAGGAGACCAGGAGATTCCTCAGGGATTCTTCGGTCAATACCGTCTGCGAAAGCGCCAAATGCCCCAACTTATGCGAATGTTTCGGCAGGGGCACGGCGACTTTTATTATACTCGGCGATACCTGTACTAGGGGCTGCAGGTTCTGTGCGGTGGAAGAAGGCATCCCGCAGTCGCCTGACCCGGAAGAGCCCTCTAAGGTCTATGAGGCGGCGAAAAAATTAAAACTTAATTATATAGTCATCACATCGGTCACGAGGGATGACCTTCCTGACGGCGGAGCCGCGCATTATGCCGCTACGGCCGGATACCTGCGCGAGAGATTGGGCGGCGTAAAGATCGAGGTCCTCGTCCCGGACTTCAAGGGGAGGGCCGAATCTATCGATAAAGTATGCGGAGCGGGGATAAATGTCTTCGCGCATAACCTCGATACGGTCAAAAGGCTCCATAAAGCCGTCAAGCCGAAAAGCGATTACCATCTTTCGCTCACCGTGTTGGGGAAAGCCAGGGATATATCGCGCGGCGGCGTGCCTACAAAGAGCGGCCTTATGCTAGGCCTCGGCGAGACAGAGGACGAAGTAGTCTCGGCCATGAAGGACCTGAGATGGGCGGGATGTGATATTATAACCCTCGGGCAATACCTGAAACCGTCCCCGGGCAAGACAGAGGAACGCGAATTTATATCGCCAAAAATGTTTGAAAAATACGGGGAAATAGCGTATAATTTAGGCTTTACAAGGGTGAGCTCAGGACCATTCGTCAGGAGTTCCTATCATTCAACCTGTTAAGTCAATTTTGGGTTAAGGAGGAGGATATGGCAAAAGTTATATTGCCTGAAGTCGGAGAAGGGGCTCGGGAAGCCACCATATCTTACTGGCATTTCGAGGAAGGCGACAGGGTGGAGGAAGGCGAAGATCTTGTGGAGATCGCCACGGACAAATCCACTATCAACGTACCGTCTCCGTGCTCCGGAGTATTGACTGAAGTCTATTTTGAAGAAGGCGATATAGTCGAGGTCGGAGAAGTCCTCGCCAATATCGAAGAGGAAGAAGCGCTTTTTGAAGAGGAGGAATAAGTTAAACTAGATGCATGAAGCGAACAGACTTAAAAGGTTGCCGCTTTATCTTTTCACTATCCTTGATGAGCTGAAGGAGAAGGCCAAGTCCCAGGGCATGGAGGTCATAGACCTCGGCATGGGCAGTCCGGACCTTCCGCCGGCCAAGCATATAGTGGATGAATTATGCGAGCAGACCAAATATGTCGTTAACCACCGCTATTCCAGGCCTACCGGAGACGTGGAGAAGGCCTTCAAGAAGGCGATAGCCGATTGGTATAAGAAAAAGTTTAACGTCGACCTCGACCCGAGGACGGAAGTCCTGCCGCTTATAGGGTCTAAGGAAGGCATCGCGAACTTATGTCTCACGTTCCTCAACAACGAGGATATAGCCATAGTGCCGAGCCCGGGATATACCGTGCATTTTAACGGCCCGATCATGGCCGGCGGCATATTATACAGCATGCCGATAAGCAAGGAGAACGGGTATAAGCCTGACTTAAAGAGCCTTGGGCGCGAGATCACCAGGATGGCTAAGATACTTTTCCTGAGCTACCCGCACAATCCCACGACAGCGGTCGCCGACCTGGCTTACCTTGAAAGCGTCGTAGATTGGGCGAAGGACAAGGATATAATAATAGCTTACGACAACGCCTATTCGGACTTTGTTTTTGAGGGGCCGCCCGCCCCGAGCATCCTGCAGGTAAAAGGGGCTAAAGATAAGTGCGTGGAGTTCCACACGCTTTCGAAATCATATAACATGGCCGGATGGAGGATAGGTACTGTCGTCGGCAACGCCAACATCATCCGTTCGTTGGAAAAGACGAAGAGCTACATAGATTTCGGGCTTTTCCGGCCGATACAGTACGCCGCCATCAAGGCGTTGACCGGCCCG
The DNA here is from genome assembly GCA_028706795.1 of Candidatus Omnitrophota bacterium. Lineage (GTDB taxonomy): Bacteria > Omnitrophota > Gorgyraeia > Pluralincolimonadales > Pluralincolimonadaceae > Pluralincolimonas. The sequence goes on from JAQTVK010000018.1 coordinate 8,943, forward strand.
CAGGACTGCGTCAAGGAACTTGTCGCGACGTATAAGAAGAGAAGGGATGTATTTGTCGACGGGCTTAACAAGGCCGGTTGGGAGATCGACAAGCCGCAGGGGACCTTTTATGTCTGGGCCCACATCCCTCCCAAGTACAACGCGCTCACATCTATGGAGTTTTCCGCGCTTCTGGTCGAGGAAGCGGGCGTCGTATCTTCCCCGGGGACGGGCTTCGGAGAATTCGGAGAAGGTTTCGTTAGGTTCGCCCTTGTGGAACCCGAAGATAAACTTAAGATAGCCGTCGACAGGATAAAGAAACTCCTGGAGAAGAAAGACTAAGCGCATTCTTTAAGTCGGCATACGATACGCCCGCCAGGATAACGGCGGGCGTATTTCATTGGAGGCGCTATAGTGGCGAAAAAAAGGGTCCTGTTGCTTTATATCTCAGTCAACTCCGGCCACCAGAAGGCGGCGCTGGCCATCGAGAAGGCGCTGCGGCTTTTGACTCCCGAAGCGGAGGTCCTTGCCGTAAACTCCTTCAATTATACGAACCCTCTCGTAGAGAAAGTCATAAACAGGACCTACCTGGGAGTCATAAAGAACAAGCCGGAAGTCTGGGAATACCTCTACGACAACCCGAAGGTCTTCCGGAACCTGGAGAGATTGCGCGACTTCATACATAAATTCAATTCCGGGAAGCTGAAAATCCTCCTTGATGAATTCAAGCCGGACGTCATTGCCTGCACCCAGGCGTTCCCTTGCGGGATGATCGCGGATTATAAGACATCTTTCGGGCTGGATGTGCCCCTTATCGGCGTGCTCACCGACTGCTACCCGCATTCCTACTGGTTTTTCGATTCGGTCGATCATTATATCGTCAACTCCGAGGTGGCTACAAAAAGACTGGTCGAACACGGCATCCCGAGGGAAAAGATAAAGGATTACGGCATTCCGATAGACCCGAAATTCACCGAGAAGGTCGATGGGGAGGGCATAGGGAAGAAAATCGGGCTTGATCCGGGATTACCGACGGTTTTGATAATGGGCGGCAACCAGGGGCTCGGCCCGCTCGCGGAACTCGTGAACGAGCTGAACAGGATCTCGCGTCCCCTCCAGCTGATCGTCGTGGCCGGAAGCAATAAGCGGCTATTTGACTGGTTGGAGAGGAGGAAACGGTCTCTAAGGTTCAAGGCCGTTGTCTACGGCTATACTACCGAAGTATGCGAGCTGATGTCGGTCTCGACGCTAATAGTGACTAAACCGGGCGGACTTACGATATCCGAAGCCCTTTCAAAGGACTTGCCGATCATAATCCTGAACCCGATACCGGGACAGGAGGCCAAGAATACCGAGTATCTGACAAGCGAGGGCGCCGCCGTAAAGGCGGACAGCGCCGCGGACGCGGCCTTGCTTACGGATATGCTCCTCGGGAACAATTCGAAGCTCGAACATATGCGCGGAAACGTCCGGCGGATAGCGAAACCGCAGTCATCAACCGATATAGCGAGGCTGATACTCGAATGTGCGAATTCCTGATATACAGGTTTGGGCAATTCCTGGCGATGGCCCTGCCGCTTAAGGCCGGGTACGCCGTCGCGTCCTTTGCTGCCAAGCTGCAGTATGCTTTCTCGCGGAAAGACCGCCTTATAGTATACGGCAACCTGCGCGCCATATTCCCTGATGAGGACGAGAAGGAGATCGCGCGGCTCGCGAAGGAAGTTTTCGTGAATTTCGCAAAATACCTGGCGGATTTTTTCCGGTTCGAGAAGGTCGATAAGAAATTCCTCGCCGAGAAGGTCAAGGTCAC
>JAQTVK010000154.1 GCA_028706795.1 Candidatus Omnitrophota bacterium
CCTGCGCCGCGGCAAACCCCGCTGCGGGCGGGGTAAAGTCCTGGCGTTATACAAGATGGCAGTGGGTGATGATACCGGCATCATCTACGCGGTCTGGTTCAACCAGCCGTATATGCAGAAGATGTTCAGGTCAGGCGACAAGGTGGTTCTTTACGGGAAGGTCGAGAGATACAAGGATATCCAGATAACAAACCCCGAATTTGAGATAATAAAGGACGAAGGCGAGGAGATGATACACACCGGCAGGATCGTCCCCATATATCCGCTGACAGAGGGGATAAGCCAGAGGGGGATGCGCTCGGTCATCAAGAACCTGCTCGACAGGTATCTCGACGGGGCGGAAGAATTTCTTCCCGCTGACCTAAGGGCGAGGAATAACCTGCCCGAATTGAAAGAGGCGCTGTTCAATATCCATTTTCCCAAGAGCGAGGGCCTGCGCAAAGCCGCGTATGAGCGCATAGTCTTCGATGAATTTTTCGCCTTGCAGGTCGCGCTCGCGCAGAGGAAGGCCAGGGTAAAAGGGTCTGATGACGGGATCGCGCATAAGGTCGGCGGAGAGCTTTTGGAGTCGTTCAAAGAGGTCATCCCGTTCAAGCTGACCGATGCCCAGATGAAGGCGATAGCCGATATCGAAAATGATATGGCCAGCACGAAGCCGATGAACCGCCTGCTAGAGGGCGATGTCGGGTCCGGCAAGACGATAGTCGCCTCATACGCGCTCGTCCTCACCGTATCGAACGGTTACCAGGGAGTGCTTATGGCGCCGACCGAGATACTAGCCCAGCAGCATTTCATGAATTTGAACAAATTGCTCAGCCCGCTCGGCATAAACATCATCATACTTACGAACAGTGTGGTCGATGAGGCACGCGACGAGGCGAAACGCATGATAGAAGAGGGAGGGGCGAATATAGTGATAGGTACCCATGCCATCATCCAGGAAGGCGTCAAATTCAAGAACCTGGGCCTGGCGGTAATAGACGAACAGCATAAATTCGGCGTCGACCAGCGGTTGCAATTGAAGCAAAAAGGATTCAATCCCGATATGCTTTTCATGACCGCAACGCCGATCCCGCGGACGCTCGCGATGACCCTTTACGGCGACCTCGACCTATCCATATTGGACGAGATGCCTAAGGGCCGGATACCTCCCAAGGCCTATTGGGTCGGGGAGCAAAGGCGGGAGGGGATATATAAATTTATCGCCCAGGAAGTCGCGGCCGGGAGCCAGGCGTTCATCGTCTACCCGTTGATAAAAAAAGGAAAGAAAGAGGACCTTAAGGCGGCCACTGATATGTACGGTAAATTCAAAAAGGAGGTCTTCCCGCAATTTAAAGTCGGCTTGGTCCACGGCAGGCTCGATAATGAGGAGAAAGAGCGCGTGATGGCGGATTTCAAATCAGGTAAAGCCCAGGTCCTCGTCTCGACGACGGTCATAGAGGTCGGTATCGATAACCCCAATGTCTCGGTTATGCTCATCGAGAATCCAGAAAGGTTCGGCTTGAGCCAGCTGCACCAGTTGCGGGGAAGGATCGGTAGGGGCAACCAGCGCTCTTATTGCATCCTGCTCTCCGATACCGAATCCGAAGAGGCGAAGAAGCGCCTCAAGGCGCTTATCGGCACGACCAGCGGGTTTAATATCGCGGAAGAAGACCTGCAGCTGCGCGGGCCGGGACAGTTCTTCGGGACAAGGCAGCACGGGCTTCCGGAATTGCGCTACGCCAACCTTGTAGCGAACGTAAAGCAGCTTGAGACGGCACGCAGGGAGGCGTTCGAACTTGTAAAAGGAGACCCCGAGCTTAAGGAACCCGGACACAGGCAGGTCAGGGAGATGATCAGGCGCAAGTTCTCCGGTAAGACAGAGCTAAAGGCGTGATATGCGGATAACAAGCGGCATCTTTAAGAGCAGGATAGTCAAGGCACCCGGGGCCATAAGGCCTACCCTTGATAACGTCCGTAAGGCCATTTTCGATATTTTAGGAGGGGCGGTCGAAGGGGCGAAGGCGCTAGACCTTTTTGCCGGTTCCGGAGCCCTGGGCTTGGAAGCTTTGAGCCGCGGAGCCGCCTCCTGCGCGTTCGTAGACAATAGCCGCGCCTCGGTAAAGGCGATAAAAGAGAACATAGTAGCCCTTGGGCCGGACCGGGCCGAGGTCATTTACGCGGATTCTTCGGCAGCCATACAGGGGTTTGCCCGGGACAGCGACAAATTCGACATTATCTTTATGGATCCGCCCTACTATAAGGAGATAGCCAAAAAAACCTTGTCATTACTGGCCGATTGTGATATATTATCCGAAACTGGCGTAGCGGTTATAGAGCATTCCAAGCATGACCTGTTACCCGATTCAAGCGGGGGTCTGAGGCTCTTCCGTACCGCAAGGTACGGCGACACGCTGGTTTCTTTTTACTGTAAGGGCCAAACCAAATAATGAAGAGAAAAGCGGTCTACCCGGGGACTTTTGACCCCGTAACCTACGGCCATATAGACCTCATACAGAGAGCGCTCAAGATCTTTGACACCGTTATAATCGCGGTCGCGCATAACGCGGAAAAAGAGCCCCTGTTCAGCGTGGATGAGCGGATAGCGATGCTCAAGAAGGCGACCAGGGGCATGAGGGGCGTTGTCATCGAGGATTTTGGCGGCCTGGCCGTCGATTACGTAAGGGGCAAGGGCTCAAGGGTCATGATCCGTGGCATGAGGATGCTGTCGGATTTCGAATAC
>JAQTVK010000155.1 GCA_028706795.1 Candidatus Omnitrophota bacterium
CGCGCCTATACCTGCCAGGGCGATGACGATCTTCCGCTTGACCGCGCCTTTCCTCCCCTTGCATTGGCTGAGATAATCCATGATGTCGCTGTCCCGGACCGGGCAACGGCCGACTATCAGTTCCCAGGTGCAACCTTCCGCAAAAAGGCTCAAATACGAAATGCCGTCAATCTTTGATGGCCGGGACTCTGTGCTGCCGAAATGCGGCAGCCGGAAACTCTTCCCTCCTAATTCCATGAATTCGCCGTTGAATGAGGTGAAAAGCCCCGCGACAAGGTCGTCGATATCCCTGGCGGAAGAATCCACGAAATCCTCTATAAACCCTTTTACCTCGGCGCTGAACATCGATATCTTCGGCTCGTAAGACGGGTCGAGCAGGTATTCCTTTATCTGGTAGACGTTCCTGAGCCACAATTCGAATACCTTATCGCGTATCAGGTAGAACTTCCCCTGCCTGGATACCCATCCGGCGTCTATCAATTTCTCAAGAAGAGCCGAGAGTTCTGCGGCCTTGACGCGGGAGGCCTCCGATATCGCCTGGACTTTCTTCGCGCCGTTGGAGATGGCCAGCAGGACCGCCGCGGAATGCCTGTCTATGCCGTCGAGATGGGTCATCACGCCCGAAAAATGCTGGTTTAATATCCCTTTCGAATCAAAGAGTATTTCGATGAACATCGCCGTAAGCGTATCGGTGTCTTTTACCGCGGCAATATTACCGCCCCGGCCGCGCAGGCTCAACAGGATAGAATCGAGGTAGAACGGGTGGCCGTCGCTGAACGCGACGAGAAAATTCACCAGTTCATCCGGGAGCGGCCCGCAGGCCATGCGCGCCCTGATAAACTGCGAGGCCGTCCGGGCATCAAAGGTCCCGAGTTCGTATATTTCGAAATTACCGAACAATAAGGAGAGTTTTTCCGCGAGGATATTTTTGGCCTGGTTTATCTGGGAAGATAATACGATATACATCGTGTCTTTCTGCAGCATGATGAATTTCCCGAGCTCGGCAAACGCGTCTTCTATGCCGAGGTCCGCGATCCGGTGGAATTCATCCAATATGATTATCGGCCGCAGCCCGGTCTCGGAATATGCCGTAGCGGGAAGTTCGAACAGGGCGCGGTAGGCCTTCAGGTTCTTGCCCCCTTTTATCAGCGTCTCGATAGCCTTCACGGACTTCGCGGTCTTCGGCATCCTGTCTGCGGCAAGCGAGACGAGTCCGACCGTGCCGGCCGCCTTAAACTCCGCGAAATCGAGATACCTGAAAAGCAAAGCGGCGATGAACTTCTCGGCGAAGGCGGAAAACCCCTGCTTCTTGACCTCTATATAGACCGGGACGGTGTCCTTGAAAGGCAGGGTGCTTATAAAACGGTAGATGACCGAGGTTTTCCCGTAATAGGAAGGCCCTATTATGGCAAGATTTTGGCGGTAACCAAAACGCAGGCCGTCGGCGCGCTTCTTAAGCAGGGCAAGTATATCGTCCCTGCCGAAAAAATTATTTCCCGTTGCGGGATCTAATAACATTATGTATAAAACCTTCCTGGCTTACGACAAATAATAAAAAGGATTCTGGGGCTTATGCCTCTTTCTTATCTCAAAATGCAGGTACGGGGAATTCCCCCTGCCCCCGGTACCGACCTTAGCGACCGGCTGTGCCTGCCTGATATCTTCACCTATCCTTACAAGTATCTCGGAATTATGCGAATAGACCGTCTGGATGCCGTCGCCATGGTCCAGTATGACCGTCTTCCCAAAACCCCTGACTTTATCATCGCTGAAGACGACCCTGCCGCTCCTGGAGGCGACAACCACCGTCCCTTCACGCGCCTGGATATCGACCCCTTTATTCGGCGTCGATCCCCTCTTCTGGCCGAATGACGAAACGACTTTGCCCTTGACCGGCCAAATGAAATCCTCCTTTGAATACACGGGAATAGGCCCGATATCCGTACCGGGCCGCGCGGGTTTTACGGGTATGAGTATTTCCTGTCCGGCCTTTATATTCCCTGCGTCCTCCAGGCCGTTCGCCTCAACAAGGGTCTCTAAGTCTATGCCGTTATCTCTCGCTATCCGCCAAAGCGTCTCGCCTTTTACTACCCTGTGGTAGGTCCCGCCTTTAACGGGCGCATGGACGGCCGTCGGCAACGGCTTCGGCGGCTTGATGACCGGGGTCTCCGCGCACCCGGCAAGGGCCAGGATAAGGAGAGCTATGATCGAAACCCTAAAATAATACATCTATAAATGGTCCGTCCTAAAAATGGAGCGGGTGATGGGACTCGAACCCACGATATTCAGCTTGGGAAGCTGACGTTCTACCAACTGAACTACACCCGCGTTCACGAATTCGTCTCGCCCAGTTTGGGCGAATTCGTTGTGAGGGGAGAAACGTTGTTTCTCCCCTCGCTAACCCCTCTTCCTAATCGGAAAGGTGCATTAACATTTTAAATTTTTTATACCTGCCCCGTATATTTTTTTCCGTCAACTTCAATATCCGGTTGACGCTGAAATCCTCGACCGCGAATGAGGCGAGGATGGTCCCGTAGGCGCATCCTTTGCGCAGGACCGCCTCGTTGATCCTCTTCGCTTTGCTGAGATAGCCCATGAACCCTCCGGCGAAGGTATCGCCGGCGCCGGTCGGGTCGAACGGGTCTTCAAGGATATACGCGGGATAGGAAAAGATGAAATCTTTTGAGATACAAAGAACGCCGTGTTCGCCTTTTTTTA
>JAQTVK010000156.1 GCA_028706795.1 Candidatus Omnitrophota bacterium
ATTACCATAACAAAAGGAGGAAGTTGAATTGGCAGCTACGCAGACTATAAAACAGTTACTTGAAGCGGGAGTCCACTTCGGCCACCAGAAGAAGCGCTGGAACCCCAAGATGAAGAAGTTCATCTTCGGAGAGAAGAACGGCATCTACATCATCGACCTGGAGAAGACCGAAAAGGCGCTGGAGAAAGCGCTCGGTTTTTTGAGGGATATAGCCTCGAAAGGCGAGATAGTCCTCTTCGTAGGGACGAAGAAGCAGGCGAAGGACGTCATGAAGGAGGAGGCCCTGCGCAGCGGGATGTTCTATGTGACCGAGCGCTGGCTTGGCGGTATGCTCACCAACTTCGCGACGCTCAAAAAATCGATAAAAAGGCATAAAGATATCACCCGTATGAAGGAAGACGGCACCATGGAGAAGCTTTCCAAAAAAGAAGTGGCGAAGCTTACTAAAGAGCAGGCGAAACTCAACCGAAACCTCGAAGGCGTGCTCGATATGGGCAAGGTCCCGGCCGCTATTTTCATAGTCGACTCGAAGAAAGAGGAGATAGCCGTTGCAGAGGGCAACAAGCTTGGCCTCGCGGTAGTCGGGCTCATAGATACCAACTGCGACCCGGACAAGATAGATTACCCTATACCCGGGAATGACGACGCTATCCGTTCGATAAAGCTTATTACGGGCATGGTTTCTGACGCGATAATGCAGGGGAGGAAAGCCTACCTCGACGGAAAAGCCGCCGAAGAAGCAAAAGCTGCCGCCGAAGCCGGCGAAGAGGAAAAGGTTGAAGTGGACGAAGACGCGGTCGAGGACCTGAGCAAGAAGGTCCTTAAGGGAAAGAAGGCCGCCCCGGAAGAACCGGTAGCGAAAAAAACCAAAAAGACAACAAAGGCCTAAATAGATGACAGCCACGGCAAAGATCAAAACCGAAGACGTAAAAAAATTAAGGGAGACTACCGGCGCCGGAGTGATGGATTGCAAGGAAGCGCTCGCAAAGTCCGCCGGCGATTTCAATAAGGCGATGGCCATATTGAAGGAGAAGGGATTAAAAATAGCGGAGAAGAAAGCGGCCCGCGTCGCGAAAGCGGGACTCGTATCTTCGTATATCCACCACGACTCGAGGATAGGCGTCCTGGTCGAGGTCAACTGCGAGACGGATTTCGTCGCGAGGACGGATGATTTCCAGAAGTTATGCCGGGACCTCTCTTTACAGGTCGCGTCGGCGAGCCCGAAATACCTCAAGAAGGAAGATGCGCCGAAAGACTTAAGCGAAGAGGAGATAAAGCAGGCCTGCCTCTTTGAGCAGGCGTTTATCAAGGATCCGGCGCTTACGATCAAGGATTACGTGACGCAGATAATAGCCAAGACCGGCGAGAATATAGTAGTCAGGCGATTCATAAGGTATCAATTAGGAGAGTAAGGCGATGGTCAAGACGGTCAAGCCGCTGTTCAAGAGGGTGCTCCTGAAGATAAGCGGGGAAGCGTTAAGCGGCGACCGCGGTTACGGCATCGACCCGCAGGCCTGCTCCAACATCGCCGAGAAGATAAAGGAAGTAAGGGGCCTGGGCATCGAGGTAGCCGTAGTTATCGGCGGCGGAAACATCATCCGCGGCGAAAAATTCGCGGCGAAGGGAATGGACCGCTCGACCGCCGACTACATGGGCATGCTCGCGACGGTCATAAACGGCATGGCCCTGCAGGATGCCCTAGAGAAGATAGGTTGTTTTACGAGGGTGCAGTCGGCCATACAGATGGAGCAGATCGCCGAGCCGTATATCAGGCGCAGGGCGATCCGCCATCTCGAAAAGGGCCGCGTGGTAATATTCGCGGGCGGTACCGGAAACCCGTATTTTACCACCGATACCGCTGCGGTCCTCAGGGCGGTAGAAGTATGCGCGGACGTCATACTTAAGGCGACCAAGGTGGACGGAATATATTCGGCCGACCCTGTCGTCGACAAACACGCCAAGAAATACGACAAACTGAAATATATCGAGGTCATTAATAAGGGGCTTAAGGTCATGGACACGACCGCTATAAGCCTCTGCATGGATAACCACCTGCCGATCGTCGTATTCAATTTAAATGTCAAAGGCAATATCAAACGCGCCTGCCTCGGTGAAAAGGTAGGCACGACCGTCTCATAAAAAGGAGGCGAGGACCAGATGGATTTCGAAGGCCATACCATTAAAGAGATCTTGATTGACACGGAAACGAGGATGAAGAAGAGCGCGGAAGTGCTCGCCCATGAATTTTCTACGGTCCGCACCGGCCGCGCGACTCCGGCGCTGGTCGAAGGCATAAGGGTAGATTACTTCGGCACGCCGACGCCCTTAAAATCGCTCGCGGCGATATCGACGCCGGACGCAAAGCTCTTAGTGATCCAGCCGTGGGACGCATCGGTCTGCGGGGATATAGAAAAAGCCATATTAAAGTCCGAACTCGGGATAACGCCGGTAAACGACGGGAAGCTCATCCGCCTTCAGATACCGGACCTTTCGAAAGAGCGCCGTATCGAACTGGCCAAGGTTGTAAAGAAGATGACCGAGGACGGCAGGATATCCGTAAGGAACGTCCGCCACGCGGCGATAGAGCATTTGAAGAAGATCGAAAAAGAGAAGATCATCACGGAAGACGAGAAGTTTACCGGCCAGGACGCCATCCAAAAGCTGACCGACAAGTATATCGCCAAAGTCGAAGAACTCTTGGCGGCCAA
>JAQTVK010000019.1 GCA_028706795.1 Candidatus Omnitrophota bacterium
GAAGTGCTCAAACAGCAGAAACTGGTATTGACCCAGAAGGCGCTTGTTGCGCTCACTAAAATATTGGTGAAACAATGATACAGAAATTCAAGATATTGAAGGGACTGCTCCATTCGGAGTAGGGTTCCACGTTGCTGCCTTTCAACAAGTATATATTTGAGGTCGATAAGCGCGCCAACAAGACCGAGATACGGAAGGCCGTAGAGATAGCTTACAAGGTCAAGGTGAAAGACGTCAACACCATGGTAATGTCGGGCAAGTGGCGCAGGGTAAGGTTCAAGCCGGGCAAGACGCCTGATTGGAAGAAGGCGATAGTCACATTGCGCAAGGGCGACAAGATAGACGTAACGACATAAGGTAAAGCAAATGCTAAAGACATATAAACCATATACGAAATCAAGAAGGTGGATGACATCGTCGGATTTCTCGATGCTGACGAAGAAAGAGCCGGAGAAGAACCTTCTTATGCCGAAGAGGAAGAAAGCCGGGCGCAATAACCACGGCCATGTGACCGTTCGCCATCAGGGCGGCGGCCATAAGAGGATGATCAGGATAGTTGATTTTAAGCGTGACAAGGTCGGCATACCTTCTAAGGTCATCGCGCTCGAGTATGATCCGAACAGGTCGGCTTTCCTTGGTCTGCTGGAATATGAGGGCGGAGAGCGGAGGTATATCATAGCTCCGGTTGACCTGAAAGTAGGCGATAGCGTAATGTCAGGGCCTGATGCCGATATCAAACCCGGCAACGCGCTTCCGATAAAAAATATACCGGTCGGTACATTTGTACATAATATCGAGCTGGTCAAAGGGACCGGCGCGAAGATCGTCCGTTCGGCGGGAACGAGCGCGCAGCTCATGGCAAAGGAAGGCGAGTACGCGAACATTAAACTGCCTTCGGGCGAGATACGACTCATCCACCTGGATTGCTACGCGACGATCGGCCAGGTAGGAAACGTCGAGCACGGCACGATATCGATAGGAAAAGCCGGAAGGAAGAGATGGATGGGTATACGCCCGACGGTCCGCGGCGTGGCGATGAACCCGCACGACCATCCGCACGGCGGCGGCGAAGGCAAGTCCGGGCAGGGCAATCCTCATCCGGTTTCACGCGAAGGCATGCTTGCGAAGGGTTTCAGGACAAGGAGAGCCGGCAAGTATTCCGACAGATTGATAATCAAGCGGAGGAGATAATAGATGGGACGTTCGGCTAAAAAAGGGCCGTTTGTTGAAGCAAAACTGCTCAAGAAGATAGAGACTATGAAGGGCGAGAAGAAGCCCGTCAAGACATGGTCGAGAAGGTCGACCGTCGTCCCGGAATTCATCGGTTATACTTTCCTGGTCCATAACGGGAACAAGTTCATCCCGGTTTTCGTCACCGAGAATATGGTAGGGCACAAGCTCGGGGAGTTCGCACCGACGAGGACGTTCAGGAAGCACGGCGGCGTCAAGGCAAAAGAAGCGCCGGCTGTCACATAAACCAGAGGATAACTAAAAGAGATGGTATCAGCAGGAAGAGCAGTAGCTAAATACATCAAGACATCCCCTTATAAGATGCGCAAGGTCATGGACCTCATCAGGGGCAAGGACGTGAATTCGGCGCTTGGCCTTTTGGAGAACGTCGAGAAACGCTGCCGCATCTACCTGATCCGCGCGCTGAAATCGGCCGTCGCGTCGGCGAAACAAGGCGGTAAGGTAAAGCAGGATGACCTTTTTATCTGGAAGATCACCGCCGACGACGGTCCCATAATGAGGCGGTACAAGGCCCAGGCTATGGGCAGGGCTACGATGATACGGAAGAGGACGAGCCATATAATCATCGAGCTGGGCCATGCGGAAACACCGATAAAGAAGAGCCACGCCGCAGCCGGGGCTAAAGGCGAAGCGCCAAAAACGGGAAAGAGGAGGAGTTAGTGGGTCATAAAGTAAATCCGATATCGATGAGGTTGGGGTATATCAAGAACTGGAAATCGCGCTGGTTTTCCAAGAAGAAGGGGTTTGCCGATTTCCTCCACGAGGATCTCGAGGTCCGCAAATACGTAAAGAAGAATTTTTCCGCCGCGGGCATATCATCGATTGATATTGAACGCGCCAGCAACAGGGCGAAGGTCATAATATATACCGCCAGGCCGGGCATCATAATCGGCAGGAAGGGCGCCGATATCGACCGCTTGCGCGACGACCTCCAGGACAAGACAAAGAAAGAGATATATATAGAGATAAAAGAGGTAAAGAACCCCTCTATCGAAGCCCAGCTCGTGGCGGAGAATATCGCCTTCCAGCTGGAGAAACGCATCGCCTTCAGGCGCGCCATGAAGAAAGCGGTCCAGCAGGCGATGAATTCCGGCGCCTTGGGCATAAAGGTCAAGTGCGCGGGAAGGCTCGGCGGCGCAGAGATGTCCCGTACCGAGGGCTATAAAGAGGGAAAGGTCCCGCTCCAGACATTCAGGGCGGATATAGATTATGGTTTCACGGAGGCGCATACTACTTACGGCCTCATAGGCATAAAATCGTGGATATATAAGGGTGATATCCTTGATAAGAAAGACGCCAATAAGGCATCATCCGAGGAGGCCGGGGCGACCGGCAAGGCGACCGAGGCCCCTTCGCAGAGTTAATCGAGGAGTTTTATAGATGGCGATATTTCCCAAGAGAGTAAAATACAGGAAGTCACAAAGAGGCAGGCGCAAGGGCGTAGCGATGACCGGTTCGTCGATAGCCTTCGGCGAATACGGCCTCCAGTGCCTTGAGAACGGCTGGATAAAGAATACGCAGATAGAGGCGGCAAGGGTAGTCATCTCGCGCCACCTTAAAGGCGGCGGCAAGGCTTGGATAAGGATATTCCCTGACAAACCCGTCAGCAAGAAACCCGCCGAAACGAGGATGGGTAAAGGAAAAGGCATGACCGACCACTGGGTCGCCGTCATAAAGCGCGGCAGGATCCTTTTTGAGGTCGAGGGCCTTCCCGAGTCGATAGCCAAAGAGGCGATGCGTCTCGCTTCATCGAAGCTCCCCTTAAAAACTAAATTCGTGGCGAGAGCGAAAGCTGCCGCATAACCCCGGGGAAATCACTTAAGATGCCACTGAAAACACAGGAATTAAGGAATATGGCGGCGGAAGAGCTGAAAGCGAAATATAACTCGCTTATCGAGGCCCTTTTCAAGTTGAACCAGCAGGCTAAGATCGGGAAGCTGGAAAAGCCGGACCAGATCCGCCAGATGAAGAAGGATATCGCGCGGATATTGACCATAATAAGGGAAAAGGATATCAAGATATGAACGAAAGAGGGAACAGGAAAGAATTATTAGGTGTAGTGACCAGCGACAAGATGATGAACACCATCGTCGTAAAGGTCGAGTCGTTCTCAAAGCACTCGGCCTACAAGAGGACCATCCGCAGCGTGAAAAAATTCAAGGTCCATGACGAAGAGAAGAAGGCGAAGATCGGGGACAGGGTAAAGATAGTCGAAACCCGTCCCATTTCCAAAGACAAAAGATGGAGATTGGTTGAGGTCCTGAAATGATACAGTTGCGTTCCATATTGGTGGTAGCCGATAATACCGGCGCGAAGAAGGCCGCCATGATACAGGTCCTGGGCCGCCAGGGCAAGGTAATGGCCGATCTCGGGGACATAATCAAGATCCACATAAAGGAATCGACCCCGGATGCGATAGTGAAGAAAGGCGAAGTCGCCAACGCTGTCGTGGTAAGGCTGAAATCCCCGACCAGGAGGTCCGACGGTTCTTATCTCAGGTTCGACAGCAACGCTATCGTAATAATCGATGCCCAGAAGAACCCCAGGGGGACGAGGATATTCGGCCCCGTCGCCAGGGAGCTGCGCGACAGGGGTTTCTCGAAGATAATATCTTTGGCGCCAGAGGTGATATAGATGATAAGGATCAGGAAGAACGATACGGTAATGATAATGAAGGGTAAGGATAATGGCAAGACCGGACGCGTCATGAAGGTCCTGCAGGATGCCGGGAAGGCCATAGTCGAAGGGCGCAATTTCATCAAAAAACATGCCCACAAGACCCAGAAAAATCCCCAGGGCGGGATAATACAGATCGAAAGCCCGGTAGCGCTGTCAAATCTAATGCCCGTCTGCCCCAAATGCAACAAGCCGGTAAGGATAGGTATAGCGGCGGGTAAGGACGGCAAGAAGACGAGGATATGTTCGAAATGCAAGGAGGCGCTCGCCTGATGAAGACGGACACTATTAAACCCAGGCTCTCCGAATTCTACCAAAAGGAAATAATGCCGCAGCTGGCAAAAAAATTCGGCTATAAGAACGTCTTCCAGGTACCGCATATTAAGAAGGTCGTCGTAAATATGGGCGTCGGGAAGGGCGCCGAAGACATAAAGATACTCGAAGCGGCGCTTGCCGACCTCACTACCATAACCGGGCAGAAGCCGGTGATGACGCGCGCCAAAAAGGCCATCGCGAATTTCAAGATAAAGCAGGGCTCTCCCATAGGGTGCAAGGTAACATTGCGCGGCGCAAAGATGTATGAATTCCTGGACAGGCTGGTCAACATAGCCCTCCCCAGGATCAAGGACTTCCGCGGCGTCCCGTCCGATACCTTCGACGGGTCGGGCAATTACGCCCTCGGCCTGCGCGAGCAGACGATATTCCCGGAGATAGAGGCAGATAAGGTCGCGGGCGTCCAGGGCATGGATGTCATTATAGTGACGAGCGCGAAATCAAATGACGAGGCGAGGGAGATGCTGCGTCTTTTCGGCATGCCCTTTAAAAAACAAGGTTAGGATATGGCTAAAAAATCTTTAATAGAGAAATGGAAGAGGCCGGCTAAATTTTCGGCGAGGAAATACAACAGGTGCCGGCTCTGCGGCAGGTCGGGCGGTTATTTGCGCAGGTTCGAACTGTGCCGCATTTGTTTCAGGGAATTGGCTTCTAAGGGTGAGATCCCCGGCATAACAAAAGCAAGCTGGTAAAAATCCAAAAGGAACGTAAATGTCCATTACAGATCCGATAGCTGATTTTTTGACGCTGATAAGGAACGCGACGCGCGCTAAAAAGGAAAGCGTAGATGTCGTGCAGTCAAGAATGAACAAGGAGATCCTCGAGATCCTGAAGAGGGAGGGTTATATCTCAGACTTCAAGCCCCTCGAGGAGTCCCGCAAGGTCCGCGTTTACCTGAAATACGCCTCAAACAGGAGCGTCATAAAGAACGTAAAGAAGGTATCAAGGCCGGGATTAAGAGTATATACGTCTTACGGCAAGATCCCGCACGTGTTGCGCGGGCTCGGAGTGGCTATTATATCGACCTCTAAAGGCGTAATGACCAATAAAGAAGCCCGGGAACTTAAAGTGGGCGGCGAAATATTGTGCTATATATGGTAATCCCCTGCGGGGGGATAAAAGGTGAAAAATGTCAAGAGTAGGTAAGAAACCAATACAGGTAATCAAGGGCGTCAAGGTCAGCATTAACGGTGATTCCGTGATCGTGGAAGGCCCGAAAGGCAAACTTTCGCTACAGGTACATCCCGCGATCAAGGCCGAAGTGAAAGGGGAACAAGTCATCGTGACGCCCCATGATGGCGGCGAAACGCTCAAGAACGTCGGCGCACTGCACGGCCTTACCCGTACGCTTATCAATAACATGCTCCTGGGAGTCACCAGCGGCTATCAAAAAGAACTTGAGATACAGGGCGTAGGTTTCAGGGCCCAGGTCAGCGGGAAGAAACTTGTGTTGCTGCTGGGTTTTTCGCACCCTGTCGAGTTTCCCATCCCGGAAGGGATCGTCATAGAGGCGCCGAAACCCACGCAGTTGATCATAAAGGGCATAGACAAGCACAAAGTCGGCCAGGTCGCCGCAGAGATAAGGGATATATTCCCGCCCGAGCCGTATAAAGGCAAAGGCATAAGGTATGTCGGCGAATACGTGAGGAAAAAAGTAGGAAAGGCGGTAGGTTAATACCCATGACTGTCAATAAAGAATCAGGCAGGAAAAGACGGCATAATAGGATCAGGAAAAGGATCACCGGCACGAAAGATAAGCCGAGGATGTCTGTCCACAGGAGCATAAACAATTTAGCCGTCCAGCTCATAGACGATATCGAAGGCGTGACCTTATGCGCGGTATCCACTATGGACAAGGGTTACAGGGAAAAGCAAAAGACGGGCGGAAACGTCAAGTCGGCGGTAATATTAGGCGAGTTGATCGCTAAAGCAGCGCAATCGAAGGGCATAAAGAAAGTGGTCTTCGACAGGAGCGGGTACCTTTATCACGGCAGGATCAAGGCCTTAGCAGATTCCGCAAGGAAGGCCGGACTTGAATTTTAGAAAAAAGTAATTCAGGAGAAGAAAATTGGCAGAATACCGCAGAGATCAGGATAAGCAATTAAGCGAAAAGGTATTAAGCATAAATCGCGTCGCTAAGGTCACGAAGGGCGGCAAGAAGATGTCGTTTTCCGCCCTGCTCGTCGTCGGCGACGGGAAAGGTAAGGTCGGATTCGGGTACGGTAAGGCCAACGAAGTGGCGGAAGCTATCAGGAAAGGCCTTGTCGACGCGAGGAGAAGGATGTTCCAGGTAGAGATAGTAGGAACGACCATACCCCATGAGGTCATCGGCAAATACGGCGCGGGTAAAGTATTGCTTAAGCCGGCTTCTCCCGGTACCGGAGTAATCGCCGGAGGCCCGATAAGGTCCCTCTGCGATGCTGCCGGGATAAAAGATATCCTTTCCAAGTCATTAGGTTCGGACAATGCCATAAACGTCATCAAGGCGGCAGTCGTGGGCCTCAAGAGCCTTAGTAACAGGGAAGAGACCAAGAGAATAAAAGGAGCGATCTAAGTGAAGCTAGGCGAGATACATGTCCCCGCTGGGGCTACAAAGAAAAGAAAAATAGTAGGAAGGGGGCCGGGTTCCGGCCACGGCAAGACCTCGACGAGGGGCCAGAAGGGCCAGAAATCCAGGTCAGGCGCCCATATTCATCCCGAGTTCGAAGGCGGGCAGATGCCTTTGATAAGGAGGATCCCGAAGAGGGGTTTTATCAACAGGTTCAAGAAAAAATTCCTGATAGTGAACCTTTCGGACCTCAGTTCCTTTAAGGAGAATTCGATCGTCACCCCTGAAGAACTGCTCAAAGAAGGCATCATCAAAAATACGAAAGACCCGGTCAAGATATTGGGCGGCGGGGAGATAAGTAAACCCCTGACCGTAAAAGCGAATGCGTTTTCGGCAGGCGCTGCCGGAAAGATACAAAAAGCGGGCGGTAAAGCAGAGATCGTCAAATAATGATCAAGGCGTTCGGTAATATATTAAAGATACCCGAATTAAAAAAGAAGCTCCTCGTCACCGTGGCGCTTCTCGCCGTCTATTGCCTTGGCAGGTATATACCGACTCCGGGTATCGATGGGCACGCTCTTTCTCAATTTATAGAGCAGGAATCCAAGAGGTCAGGCGGGTCGCTCTTCGACATAATGGACCTTTTCACCGGAAATGCCATGTCCCAGATGACGATATTCGCCTTCGGCATCATGCCTTATATATCGAGCTCTATCATAATGCAGCTTTTGACCTTCGCGTTCCCTTATTTCGAGAAACTCGCCAAGGAAGGCGGAGAGCACGGCCGCAGGATGATAACCCAGTATACGCGATACGGTACCCTGGTGATCGGCGCCATACAGGCGTTGTTCACCAGCTTCTGGCTCGAGAACCTCCACCAGAGTATCGGCATCCAGATAGTCCAGAACCCGGGATGGGGTTTCCGGTTGGTGACCATCCTGACCCTGGTCAGCGGTACCGCCTTTATCATGTGGCTCGGCGAGCAGATAACCGAATACGGCATCGGCAACGGCATGTCCATAATAATTACCGCGTCCATAATCTCGAGGATACCGACGGCGATGCATAACCTCTCCACGCTCGTGGGCGCAGGCCAGTTGAACGCATTTACCCTGATCCTCATGGCGGTGATGATCTTCGCGGTGATCATCGCGGTCATCCTGATAACCCAGGCCCAGAGAAGGATCCCGGTGCAATACGCGAAACGGATCGTGGGAAGAAGGGTGATGGGCGGACAGAGCACATATCTCCCGTTGAGGGTGAACCAGGCGGGCGTTATACCGATAATCTTCGCGCAATCTATCCTGCTTTTTCCCGCGACGATAGCGAAATTCATACCGAACCCGACCATAAAGAGCATGTTGGCGTTCCTGGAGCATGGCGGCGTACCCTATACGTTATTCTACGCGGCACTGATAATATTCTTCACATATTTCTACACGGCGGTAACCCTCAACCCCCGCGACCTGGCGGATAACATGAAAAAATACGGCGGTTTCGTCCCGGGAGTAAGGCCGGGCAGGCCGACCGAGGATTATTTTAACTTTATATTGAACCGCGTCACATTGCCCGGAGCCATCTTCCTGGCGATAATAGCCGTAATCCCGGATTTCATCGGGAAATGGCTCCAGATACCGTACCTGGTGGCGAGCTTCTTCGGCGGCACCGCGCTGCTTATCATAGTCGGCGTCATGCTCGATACGATGAAGCAGATCGAGTCGTTCCTTTTGATGCGCCACTATGACGGATTCATGAAGTCGGGCAGGTTGAAATCGAGGGGCCGTTGAGGCTCGTGCTCTTAGGCCCGCCCGGAGCGGGAAAAGGGACGCAGGCAAAAGTTCTTTCTAAGGAATATAAGATACCGCATATCTCGACCGGAGACATCTTGCGCGAAGCAGTAAAGGCGCAGACGCCGATAGGCCTGAAGGCGAAGGTCTATATGGACAAGGGCGAACTCGTGCCCGACGAGGTCGTGATAGAGATGGTCGCCCAGCGCGTCGCGAAACCGGATTGCGGGAAAGGTTTCATGCTCGACGGCTTCCCGAGGACAGCGGCGCAGGCTAAGTCACTCGACGCGACGCTCGTGAAGCTCAACAGGCCGGTCGACCTGGTCATTTATTTCAAGACGTCGGTCGAAACGATAATACAGCGCCTCTCCGGAAGGAGGGTGTGCAGGATCTGCGGCGAGAATTACCACGTAAAGAATATACCCCCGAAGGTGGCCGGCAAGTGCGATAAGGACGGCGGCGAGCTTTACCAGAGGAATGACGATAAGGAAGAGACGATCTTAAACAGGATAAAGGTCTACGACAATACGGTCCCGGAGATAATAAGTTATTACGAGGGTAAAGGCATACTAAGGACGGTATCCGGCGATTTCGACGTAGACGAAGCGTACGATCACCTGTCTAAGCTCTTTGTCAAAGAGAACCTAAAGTAGGGCAGGGCGGCAGATGATAATGCTAAGGTCCAGGGCAGAGGTCGAGAAGATCGAAGCGGCCTGCAGGATCGTGGCAGATACCCTTGAATATCTCGGTTCGAAGATAAAGCCGGGTATGGCGACTGCCGAATTGGACAGCCTTGCCGAAGAATATATTAAGGCGAGAGGGGCCGTTTCCGCCTTCAAGGGATATAAAGGATTTCCGGCGAATATCTGTACGTCGGTGAACGAGACCGTGGTCCACGGCATCCCGGGGGAACGGACCTTAAAAGAAGGCGATATAATCGCCTTAGATGTGGGCGTTAGATTTAACGGTTATTTCGGCGATGCCGCGATGACGTTCCCGGTAGGCGGGATTTCCGAAGAGGCAAAGAAGCTCATGGACGTGACGGAAAAATCCCTTTATAAGGGAATAGAGAACGCCCGTCCGGACAAAAGGCTCTGTGATATATCGAGCGCGGTTCAGGACCATGTCGAGAAGAACGGGTTCTCGGTCGTGCGCGAATTTGTCGGGCACGGCATCGGCACGAGGATGCACGAGGATCCGCAGATCCCCAATTACGGCGTGCCGGGAACGGGGCCGAGGTTAAAGGCCGGGATGGTCCTCGCGATAGAACCGATGGTCAATGCCGGGACATATAAGGTAGAGATCTTAGAGGACGGCTGGACAGCCGTAACGAAAGACAGGAAGCTGTCGGCCCATTTTGAACACACGGTTTATATAGGCGATAACGGGCCGGAGATACTGACGGAATGGCGAAAGAAGAAGCAATAGAAGTAGAAGGCGTGGTGCTTGAGGCGCTGCCGAACGCGATGTTCCGCGTGGAGCTCGACAACGGCCATAAGGTGTTATCCCACGTCTCCGGAAAGATGAGGATGAATTTCATCCGCATACTACCGGGCGACAGGGTAAAGCTCGAACTTTCGCCGTATGACTTAACCAGGGGAAGGATAACTTTCAGGGTGAAATGATATGAAAGTCCGTTCAAGCATAAAGAAGATATGCGAGAAGTGCAAGATAGTAAAAAGAAGGGGAGTAATCTACGTGATCTGCGCTAACCCGAAACACAAGCAGCGCCAGGGTTAGGCCGATAACTTAGGAGGGAGTAATGCCGAGGATTTTAGGTATCGATCTACCGAAGGAAAAAAAGATAGAGTTCTCTCTCTGCTACCTTTACGGGGTAGGCAGGGCCCTGTCGAGGAAGATCCTTAAGGA
>JAQTVK010000020.1 GCA_028706795.1 Candidatus Omnitrophota bacterium
TGGTAAATAACGATCTTTCTGCCTTGACGCCGGAGATCATAACTAAAGCCGCGCTCAAGGGCGACAGGTTTTCGATAGATTTTTGGAATGCGGTTGGCGAAAGGATAGGCGTTACGCTGGCAGGGATCGTAAACCTGCTGAATCCCGAACGGATAATAATCGGAGGAGGGGTGGCGGGCGCGGGAGAGCTGATATTCAGGTCCATCAGGAAGACGGTGGACGTAAGGGCTTTACCCATTCCGGGGAAAGCCGTAAAGATACTCAAGGCGAAACTCGGAAATGACGCGGGCATTATCGGCGCCGCGGCACTCTTCTTCTATCCCGGGACCGCCGGCCGCTGCAAATAACCGGAGAAACAGTTGAACCGTAAGTTCTCAATTATCGTTTTTACCGTAATAATAACCGCCATCCTGCCCGGGTCAGCTTTCGCTGCCGCTTTTGGGGCGCCGGAGCCGGTGATCCCCGCTGTCAATATCGACAAGGACACCAAAGAGCCGGTCGTGATAAACGGCGACTCGGTGGAATATTCCGAGACAGACATGACCGCGGTCGCGGACGGAAATGTCGTCATTACCTATCAGGACGCGAAGTTAACCTGCAAGAAAGCTATTTTTCATACCGATACCAAGGAGGTCCTGGCCGAGGGGGATGTCAACCTGACGCAGGGAAAAAGCTACCTCAAGGGCGAACAGATGGTCTATAACGTCGAGACGAAGACGGGGACGATAGTCGACCCCCGCGTTTTTATAGAACCCACTTATTACGGCGCCGGACAGAAAGCCGAGAAGCAGGGCGAAAACCATTATTATATCAAATATGGCTACGTCACCACCTGCGACAGGGAGAAGCCGCATTACAGGGTCCGGACCAAGCAATTGAACGTATATCTTAACGACAAGGTGACCGCGAGTAATATCCTGGTCCTGGTGGGCGATGTGCCGGTATTTTATTTCCCTTACCTGAGCCTACCGTTAAAGGACTTCCGTTCCCCGGTCGCGGTGCAGGCCGGCCATGATAATGACTGGGGATATTACCTTCTCACTTCCTGGAAATACTACCTTAGCGAAAAGGTGAAGGGCCGGATAAACATAGATTACAGGGAATTAAGGGATTTCGCATACGGTTTCTCGACCAATTACGATACCGACGACTTCGGGAACGGCGTCGTAAGGTTCAATTATTTTGACGAGCGGCACCAGCGAAGCTGGAGCACGCATCCCGCCGACGAAAAGGATAAGGATCTCAACCGCTATAGGGCCCAGCTGAGGCATAAATGGCAGATGGACCCGGTCACTGACGGGATCGTGGAATACAACAAGTTATCCGACGCCAACGTTATCAAGGATTATTACCTCAGGGATTTCCAGAGGGACATGGTCAACAACAACTATGCCTCGGTCATAAGGACCGACCCGTATTACACCACAAGCCTTTTCGTACAACCGCGCGTAAACCGCTTCGATTCCGTGATCGAATACCTGCCCCAGGTGCAATTCCAGACCCGAAGCCTGAAGATCGGCAAGTCGAATTTCTATTACGACGGCCAGGCTGCGGCCGCTAACATCAATAAACTGGAACCCGCGCCGGTAAACGGCGTTGCCAGCGTAAACAGGGTAGATACGACTAACCAGCTTTCATACCAATCGAATATCTTAGGGTGGCTCGGCATAAGGCCTTTCGCAGGCACGGAGCAGACGTATTACAGCAGGGACAACGAGGGGGATAATACCAACCTGATCCGCGGGAATTTTTTTACGGGGATCGACCTCAGCACGCGCTTCTATAAGACTTTTGACGTCAAATCCAACGCGTTTAATATGGAGATAAATAATCTCAGGCATGTCTTTTCCCCTACGGTCAGTTACTATTATGCCCACAGGCCCACGTTCCGTCCGGGTAACCTGGCCCAGTTCGATGCGGTAGACGCCCTTGATTTCAGGAATGTCATAACGCCGTCCCTGGAGAATAAGATCCAGACGAAGAGGATAGTCGGGAAGACGATGCAGACGGTCGACCTGGCGAGAATGATAGTGAGTACCGATTACAATTTCAGGGCCGGGGATAAAAGAAAAGGCCGGGTCGGGGATTACCAATTCCTGCTTGAATCCAAGCCGTATAACTGGATGAGGATCCTTTCCACTACCTCGTATGACCAGCATTCCTCAAAATTCAAGTCGTTCACTTTCAACATCGTCGGGGACCCGGAATACAACCTCGACAATCCGGACCTCAGGGGCACGGTATACACGGACATAACCCGGAAGAAATGGAGTTGGGGCGCCGGATACAGGTGGCAGGACGAGGTCTACAGCCAGTTGGAAGGGCAGCTGATGTTCAACCTCACCGAGAAATGGAAGATCACCGCTTACGAGCGCATCGATTTCAAGAGGTTCGGTTCAGGGGTGGATTCCGGGAAGAAGTTCATCAACCAGGTGGCCGAGCAGGAATACAGGATCAGCCGCGACCTGCATTGTTGGATCGGGGATATCATCTGTAACATATCGCAGGACCACGGCTATACTTTTATGTTCGCGCTGCGGCTAAAGGCTTTCCCGGAGATGCCTTTCGAATTCCAGCAGAATTACAACCCGCCGAGGTTCGGTTCCACTTTACCTCCGGGTTAACAAATGGTGAGGATATGAGAATAACTGTGATCGGGGCGGGGTATGTGGGTCTGGTGACGGCCGCATGCCTTGCCGACCTGGGGAACGATGTCATATGCATCGATATAGACAAGGACAAGATATCGAAACTTAACCGCGGCATGGTGCCTATTTATGAGCCCGGCCTCGAAGACCTCCTCAAGAGGAACCGCAAGGAGAAGAGGATCGAATTCTCGACGAACCTTAAGGCTGCGGTAGGAAAGAGCGGGATCATTTTCATCGCGGTCGGGACCCCGCCGAAAGAGAACGGGGAAGCAGACCTTACGCATGTCGAGGCCGTCGCCGAGGATATCGCGCATTATATGACATCCTACCATCTCGTCGTGGAGAAGTCGACCACGCCGGTAGAGACCGGGAAATGGATAAAAAGGATACTTGAAGCTAACGCGCGCAAGGGCGTCAAATTCGACGTGGCTTCTAACCCTGAATTTTTAAGGGAAGGATCAGCCATAGAGGATTTCATGCATCCCGACAGGATCGTCATAGGGGTCGAGAGCAAAAAGGCGAAGGACATGCTCCTTGAATTGTACAGGCCGCTCGGAGCCGAGATCATCGTGACCAATATCAACAGCGCGGAGATAATAAAGCATGCGTCGAACTCGTTTTTGGCGACAAAGATATCTTTTATCAATGCCGTCGCGAACGTATGCGAGAAGGCCGGCGCGGACATCGAAGAGGTTTCCAGGGGAATGGGCTTCGACAAGAGGATAGGCAAGGCCTTCCTGAACGCGGGCATAGGCTTCGGCGGTTTTTGTTTCCCGAAAGACATAGAGGCCTTTATCCATATATCCGAGAAGTTAGGGTACGATTTTGAGCTTCTCAAAGCGGTAAAGAAGGTGAACGAAAAACAAAGGCTCCTCCTTATCGGGAAGATAGAGAAGGCGTTGTGGAATATAAAGGGCAAGACGATAGCGCTCCTCGGGCTGGCGTTCAAGCCTAATACCGATGACATGCGGTTCGCCCCTTCCATCAAGATAATAGAGAAACTCATAAGCGAGGGCGCCGCGATAAGGGCCTATGACCCCCAGGCGATGGATAAGGCGAAGCGCCTGCCTGAACTCGAAAAAATAAAGTTCTGCAAGGGGCCTTATGACGCGGTAAAAAGCGCCGATTGCGCCGTGATAGTTACGGAATGGAACGAGTTCAGGGAACTTGATCTCAAGAAGATGAAGAAGCTGTTAAGACAGCCCGTCATCGTGGACGGCAGGAACATTTACGATCCCAAAAAGATGAAAGAGCTAGGTTTCAGGTATACTTGCGTAGGGAGGGCATCCTGATGATAGACGGCGTCAAGATAAAGAAACTGAAAATAATCCCGGATGACCGCGGAAAGCTTATGGAGATCATGCGCTGCGACGACGAGGTCTTCGAAAAGTTCGGGCAGGCATATTTCACGACCGCCTTTCCGGGAGTGGTAAAAGCATGGCATTATCATAAGAAACAGGACGACCATTTTGTCTGCGTGCAGGGCAGGATACGCCTAGGGCTCTACGACGCCAGGGAGGGATCTAAGACCAAAGGCGAGGTGAACGAATTTATCCTGTCGCTCGAGGACCCGTTCCTCGTCAAGATACCCAAGGGCGTATACCATGGTTTCAAGTGCGTCGCCGATATCGAATCTATGATCGTCAACATACCGACGATGGCGTATAACCCGAAGGAACCGGACGAACTCAGGATAGACGCGTACGATAACGATATACCTTACGATTGGAGGAAATGATGGCCTTGCGAGGAGTGATACTGGCCGGGGGATTGGGAAAGAGGCTCGACCCGTTGACCCGAATAACCAACAAGCACCTTTTGCCGGTCTACTGCAAGCCCATGATATATTACCCTATACGGACGCTTGTCGACGCGGGAATACAGGACATCCTCATTGTGACCGGCGGCAACAACGCGGGCGATTTCCTGAGGCTCCTGGGAAACGGTTCCGAATTCGGCCTGAAACATATAAACTATACATACCAGCGCGGCGAAGGCGGTATCGCGGAAGCGCTCGGCCTCGCGGAACACTTCGCACACGGCGAGAAGATCGTCGTGATCCTTGGAGATAACCTCATCGAGAAGAGCATAAAAAAATATGTGGAGGATTTCAGGAGGCAGCCGGGTGGGGCGAAGGTGCTCCTGAAGAAAGTGCCGGACCCGGAACGTTTCGGAGTGGCCGAGGTAAAAGGCAAGAAAATAATAAGGATCGAAGAGAAGCCGAAAAACCCGAAATCCGACCTCGCGGTGACCGGCATATATATGTACGACGCGAGGGTATTCGATATCATAAAGCCGCTTAAGCCTTCTAAGAGGGGCGAACTCGAGATAACCGACGTCAATAACGAATACATAAAATCCGGCGATATGACCTTTAACGTCCTCGACGGTTGGTGGACCGATTGCGGTACCTTTGAGTCCCTGTTCCGCGCCGGCAGCCTGGTCGAGAAGGAATCATGCAAGGGGAAGAAGGCGATATGCGAATACTAGTAACAGGCGGCGCCGGTTTCATCGGCTCTAATTTCATAAGATACGTATTCGACAAGAATATGAGCTGCGAGATAGTCAATCTCGACAAATTGAGCTATGCCGGCAACCTCGAGAACCTCAAGGATATAGAGAAGAACGAGAACTACACCTTTATGAAAGGCGATATCTGCGACCATAAGACCGTGGAAAAGGCGATCAAGGGCTGCGACTACGTAGTGAATTTCGCGGCCGAGAGCCATGTCGACAGGTCGATCCACGGTGCCGATGAATTCATAATGTCGAATGTCCTGGGAACGAACGTCCTGCTGGAGAAAGCCAGGATGAACGGCGTATCGAAATTCATCCAGATCTCGACCGACGAGGTGTACGGCTCGATAGAGAACGGTTCCTTCACCGAGGACAGCGTTCTGGCCCCGAACAGCCCCTATTCGGCGAGCAAGGCCGCAGCCGAGCACATGTGCCGCGCGTATTTTGTCACATTCGGCCTGCCCGTTGTCATAACGCGCAGTTCAAATAACTTCGGGCCTTACCAATACCCCGAGAAATTCGTCGCGCTAAGCATAACGAACCTCATCGAGGGGAAGAAGATCCCGCTTTACGGCGACGGCAAGAACGTCCGCGACTGGCTCTACGTCGAGGATAATTGCGACGGGATATATTTCGTATTGAACAAAGGCGCGGCCGGAGAGGTCTACAATATCGCCGGCGGGTACGAAATGATGAACATAGATATGGTCCATGATATCGTCAGGGCGGCCGGCGGGGACAGGTCAATGATAGAATATGTCAAGGACCGCCTGGGGCACGACAGGAGGTATTCGCTCGACGATTCGAAATTAAGGGATATGGGATGGAAACCAAACCACACCTTCAAGGAAGCGCTCGATAAGACAGTTAAATGGTATGAAGACCACCGCGATTGGTGGATGAAGATAAAGCATAAGGATACTTACAAGAAATATTACACGAAGCAGTATAAGGGGAAAGATTGAAAGTCCTTATTACCGGCGCGACAGGCATGCTCGGTTGCGACCTTTGTAAGGAATTTTCGCGCGCAGGCGATGTCGCCGGTTTAGCGCGCGGCAACCGTGAAGCAAAACAGTGCCGCGCCTCACAGTTACTGGCGGCGGATATAACGGACAGGGACGGCGTAGCCCGGATCGTACGGAAGCTCAAGCCCGACGTGGTAATAAATTCGGCAGCGTTATCGGATGTCAATTTCTGCGAACTTAATCCCGAAGAGGCCTTCAAGATAAACGCCGAGGGGGCCAAGAACGCGGCTGACGCGGCGGAAGAAGCCGGGGCGCTGTTTATACAGATCAGCACGGATTACGTCTTCGACGGGGACAAGGGTTCGGCCTATACGGAAGAGGATAAGCCCAACCCGGTAAGCGTCTATGGAGATTCAAAACTGGCGGCCGATGATTACGTAAGGTCAAATATCGGCAAATATGCCATAATACGTTCGAGTTGGATGTTCGGCCCCTGCGGCAAAAATTTCGTCGATTTTGTCGTCGAGTCGGCCAAAAGAGGCGACAGCATAAGGGCCGTCGGAGAGAAATACGGGAACCCTACATATACGGTGGATCTGGCGAAAGCGGTATACGGCCTATCGGCGAAGATCAGGGAGAATAAAGCCCCCTCAGGCATATATAATATCACCAACGAAGGCGCCTGTTCGCGTTATGAATTGGCGAAAGAGATAGCCGGCCTCTGCGGGCTGAAAGCCGAGATAATATCCATAACCGCCAAGGAAGCCGGCGGCCCGGCCTTGAGGCCGAAATTATCGGCTTTGGACAACACGAAGGTAAGCAAGGCGCTGGGATATAAATTAAGGCATTACAGGGAGGCGTTAGAAGAATATATAAAAGCCGGAAAGAGGAGATAAGCAACCGATGGTTACGAAGTTTAAGGTCAAGATAAAACAAAGAAAGGCCAGGATCGCGGTGATAGGCCTTGGTTATGTGGGATTACCCCTCGCGGTGGAGTTTGCCAAGAAGGGCTTCAGCGCGCTTGGCGTCGATCTCGACAAGAAAAAGGTGGATTTTATCAACCGGGGCGATTCCTATATACTGGATATTCCGGGCGAAGAGATAAAACCCCTGGTAAAAAGGGGAGCGCTCAGGGCTACCCGCGATTATTCGAGGCTTAAGGAGGTTGATGCCATAATAATCTGCGTCCCGACGCCGTTAAGGAAGACTAAAGACCCTGACATGTCTTTCATTGTTTCCGCCGCAGAAGCGATCGCCAAGAATTTGAAGCAGGGGCAGGTGATAGTCCTCGAATCTACTACTTATCCCGGCACGACCGAAGAGGTGATCCTGCCTATGTTGGAGGCCACCGGCCTTAAAGTGGGAAAGGATTTTTGCCTCGGTTTCTCGCCGGAGAGGATCGACCCGGGCAATCCCACGTATATGACGCATAACATACCGAAAGTCGTAAGCGGCATGACAAAGATATGCAGGGATAATATAGGGTTGTTGTACTCCCAGATAGTGGGAAAAGTCATCACGGTCTCGTCGGTGAAAGTAGCGGAAATGGTCAAACTCCTCGAAAATACCTTCAGGTCCGTCAATATCGGGCTCGTAAATGAACTCGCGTTGATGTGCGACAGCCTCAAGGTGGACGTATGGGAGATCATCGAGGCCGCGAAGACAAAACCGTTCGGCTATATGCCGTTCTATCCCGGCCCGGGATTAGGCGGGCACTGCATCCCGATAGACCCGATATACCTGGCGTGGAAGGCGAGGATACAGGGGTTCGAGCCGAGGTTTATCGACCTCGCCTCAAAGGTGAACGCCGATATGCCGGAATATGTCGCCGAAAGGATATCGCGGTCGCTCAACAACAGGTTCGGTAAGGCGGTCAAGGGCGCGAAGATACTCATCCTCGGCCTTTCCTACAAAAAAGACGTCACCGACACGAGGGAGTCTCCCGCGTATGAAGTGATGGAAAAACTGAAGGAGCGCGGGGCCGTCATCTCATATTACGACCCTTTTGTGCCGTCAGCCGTGTTAAATGGGCATAAAATGAGGTCGATAAAACTGACCGGACCGGAACTTAAGGGCAAGGACTGCGCGGTCATAGTGACCGACCACTCGAACGTCGACTACGATTTTATAGTCAAAAATTCTAAATTTATCCTTGATACGCGCAACGCGCTAAGGAACACCAAGACAAACCGCGACAAAATAGAGAGGCTCTAATATCATGGCCAGGTATCTTGTCACCGGGGGCGCGGGATTCATCGGTTCCAACATCGTCGATGAGCTTGTCCGCCGCCGGGAAGAAGTGAAAGTCCTCGACGATTTCTCGTCGGGAAAAAAGAAAAACCTTGAGAACGTTTCAGGCAATATCGAATTGATAGAGGGGGATATACGCGATCCCTCCGCATTAAAAAAAGCGCTCAAGGGCTGCGATTATGTCATACACCAGGCAGCGCTTCGCTCCGTACCGAAGTCCCTGGAAGATCCGAAGTTATATGACGACGTGAATGTCAAAGGCACCCTCAATCTCCTGGTCGCCTCCCAGGAGAACAAGATAAAAAGGGTCGTCTTCGCGTCTTCCAGCTCGATCTACGGGGATACGACCAAGCTTCCGCAGTGCGAAGACCAGATACCCCAGCCTATCTCTCCCTATGCCGCCACGAAACTTGCCGGAGAGCATTACTGCAGGGTATTCGCGAAATCATACGGCCTCGAGACCGTAGCACTCCGTTATTTCAATGTCTTCGGACCGAGGCAATCATTGGAATCCCAATATGCCGTAGTCATACCCAAGTTCATTACGTGTATATTGAAAGGCGAACAGCCGCCGGTCGACGGAGACGGAACACAAAGCCGGGATTTCACTTATGTAGACAATGTCGTTGAGGCGAACCTTACCGCCGCGGTTCGGGAGGGAGTATCGGGGGAAGCATTTAATGTCGCGTGCGGCAAAGGGTATAACCTGCTGGAATTGGTCAGGATCCTGAACGAGATCATCGGAAAAGGGATAAAGCCCAGGTTCATGCCGCCGCGGGCCGGCGACGTCAAGCATACCCTCGCGGACATAGCGAAAATGAAGAAACTCCTGAAGTTTGACCCCAAGGTCGATTTTGTGTTGGGCCTGAGGAAGACCGTCGAGTATTTTAGATCGGTAAACGGAAAGAGCTGAAATGAAAGTCCCGTTGGTGGAATTGGTCAGGCAGTACAGGAAATTACAGGGAGAGATAGACCCTGCCGTAAGGTCCGTCCTTGAGAAAGGCGCTTTCATCCTCGGAGAGAACGTCGCCGGGTTCGAAGAAGAAGCCGCCGCTTATTGCGGGACAAAGTACGCGGTTGGCGTCGCAAACGGCACCGATGCGTTAGAGCTTGCCATCA
Organism: Candidatus Omnitrophota bacterium; assembly: GCA_028706795.1. Classification (GTDB taxonomy): domain Bacteria; phylum Omnitrophota; class Gorgyraeia; order Pluralincolimonadales; family Pluralincolimonadaceae; genus Pluralincolimonas. Next base: position 9,500 of record JAQTVK010000020.1, read on the forward strand.
GGGCGCTGGGCATTGGGGATGGCGACGAGGTCATCACCACGCCGTTTACGTTTATTGCCACCACTGAGGCTATCTGCCTTAACGGCGCGAGGCCCGTTCTCGTCGACATCGAGCCCGACACCTTTAATATAGACGCAGGCCGCATAGAGAAAGCGATAACTTCAAGGACCAAGGCGGTAATACCGGTACATCTATTCGGGCAGGCCTGCGACATGGATGCCGTGATGGGCATAGCCAAAAAACGCGGCATAAAGGTCATAGAAGACTGCGCGCAGGCGATAGGCGCGGAGTTCAGATCGAAGAAGGTCGGAGGTTTCGGGGATATAGGGTGTTTCAGTTTCTTCCCGAGCAAGAACCTCGGCTGCTTCGGCGACGGCGGGATGGTCACGACTGACGACAAGGCACTCGCAGACAAGGTAAAGATGCTGCGTGCCCACGGCCAGGCCGCCAGGTACCTTCACGAGGCAGAGGGCCGCAACAGCAGGCTCGATGAGCTGCAGGCGGCAATATTGAGGATAAAATTGCGCCATCTCGACGAATGGAACGATTCCCGGCGCAATAATGCGCATCTTTACGGCAAATTATTCAAAGACCCGGACAAAGCCGGAAAAATGGCGGTTCCCGTCGAGAAAAACGGCCGCAAACATGTCTATAATATCTACAATATCAGGGTAAAGGGCGGCATCCCGGGCGAAGCGGGCGGAAGGGACAAATTAAGGGAGTCACTTACCGCGAAAGGCATAGCTACCGCGGTGTATTACCCGATACCGCTTCA
>JAQTVK010000021.1 GCA_028706795.1 Candidatus Omnitrophota bacterium
TGTCGTAAAACTCGGCGATGAATTCCCGGTCAAGCTCATGGAGATAGACGACCAGAACAGGCTTAACCTCAGCAGGAAACAGGCTATGCCCGGTTACGTCCCCGGTGAAGAAAAACCCAGGGAACCCCGCGAACCCAGGGAATCGAGAGGGCGCGGCGAAGGAAGAGGCGAAAGGAGATATCATAAGAAGTGAAGCAGGAGAGGATAAACGAGATTTGGGGCGTTCTTCTCTTCGCCTTATCTGTCCTTGTCTTCGTCAGCCTGGTAACGTATGACCCGAACGACCTCCGGATCTTCACGTCTAATCCGAACGTATATACCCACAACTATGCCGGCATAATAGGCGCATATGTTGCCATGGCGCTGTTCTCCTTCGTAGGGTTCAGCGCCTATATAATACCCGCGCTGACGTTAACATGGTCGCTCGGCAAGTTTTTGAATAAGGTCCCGCAGAAATTTTATTTCAAGTTCCTCGGGACCTGTTTTCTTTTTATAGCTTCCAGCGCCTTATTGAGCCTCGCCTGTTCTCCCCAGAACTCCGCGGTCAAAGTCCATTGGGGCGGGCTGCTCGGCCTCTTCTTCTCGGACTTTTTCGTGAGGTACCTCGGCCCTGCAGGCGCATGGATAATGGTGATAGTCCTGGGCGCCTTATCGATCCTCCTCGCGACCGAGCTGCTTATATTCCCCATCGTGATGTCCCTCGTAAGCGCCGGCTCGGGGCTCTTCTCCATGCTTTTCAAGAAGAAGCCCGGACAGGCAAAAGAAAAACGGATCGAGAAACCGGAAGCCCAGTCGCCTTTAAGGAGGAGTTTTGAGCAGATCAAGGCTGAGATAGCCAAGGGCAAAGAGGCGAAAGAAAAGTCAGCGGTAAACGGGGCGAAGGCCGCCAAAGAAGAACCCAAGGTCCTCGCAGAGGAACGCACTACCATAATAGATATCAAGAAAATAATAAAGAAGGAAGAGCCGAAGCCGGCCCAGGTAAAGGTGGTTAAGCAGGTCATAGGCGATTATAAACTGCCGGATATGAACCTGCTTGACTCGCCGCCGCCTCTTGAGGAACGCAAGATAAGCGAGGACCTGGACGCAAGCGCGAAGGTCCTGGAAGATACCCTGGCGGATTTCGGTATCGAGGTAAAGATCACGGCCGTAGAGCGCGGCCCTGTCATCACCAGGTACGAGCTGGAGCCCGCGCCCGGCGTAAAGGTAACGAAGATAACGAGCCTCTCCGACGATATTGCCCTGGCCATGAAGGCGCAGAGCGTGAGGATAGTCGCGCCGATACCGGGAAAGGCGAGGGTGGGCGTTGAGGTACCGAATTCCTCGAGCTCCCTTGTTTACCTGAAAGAGATACTGCAGTCATCCGAATTCCAGAATTCGAAATCCAAGCTTACTCTCGCTCTGGGCAAGGATATTGCCGGGACGCCTGTCGTCGCAGACCTCGGCGAGATGCCGCATATGTTGATCGCCGGAACGACCGGTTCCGGGAAGACTGTCTGCGTCAACTCCATAATAAGTTCCATGCTCTTTAACGCCTCTCCCGATGAGGTGAAGTTCCTGATGGTCGACCCGAAGATGGTCGAGCTGGCGATGTTCAACGGCCTTCCGCATCTCTTGTGCCCGGTCGTAACCGACCATAAAAAAGTCTCCGGCGCCCTGAACTGGGTAGTAAGCGAGATGGATTCTCGCTACAGGCTCTTTGCGAGGCTGTCGGTCAGGAATATCGAATTCTTCCACGAAAAATTAAGCAAGGGTGAATTCAAGGACCAAGAGGAAGTGCCCGAGGTCCTTCCTTATATAGTGGTGATAATCGATGAGTTGGCCGACCTCATGCTGGTCGCGCCGCAGGAGGTTGAGAACGCAATAACAAGGTTATCCCAGCTTTCCCGCGCAGTAGGCATACATATTATACTCGCCACACAGAGGCCTTCGGTCGACGTCGTCACCGGCGTCATCAAAGCCAATTTCCCGGCAAGGATATCCTTCAAGGTCGCCTCTAAGGTCGACTCGCGGACAGTCCTCGACATGAACGGGGCGGATAAACTGCTCGGTAAAGGCGATATGCTCTTTATGCGTCCCGGTGACGCGAAGCCGACCCGCGCGCAGGCATGCCTTGTCAAGGATAGGGAGATAGAGAGGGTCATAAGTTTCATAAAGCAGCAGAGGACGGCCGAATACGACGAAGAAATACAAAAAGAGCAAGAAAAGAAATCCCACGGCAAGACATACGAGAAGGACGAGATGTACGAGGAGGCGGTAAGGATGGTCCTGGAGACTAAGCAGGCTTCGGTCTCGATGCTCCAGCGCCGGCTCGGGCTGGGCTATACAAGGGCCGCGCGCCTCGTCGACACGATGGAAGCCGAGGGGATAGTCGGTCCTTATAACGGTTCGAAACCGCGCGATATACTGATAGATACCATGGAGGCGGTAAAAGCGAAATGGAATCAATCGGGTCGAGAATAAAGGCCGCTCGGGAATCAAAAGGGATATCCATTGACCAGGCGCAGAAAGATACCCGGATAAGCGGGAGGATCTTAAGCGCTATCGAGGCCGACAGGGCGCAGGATATCATCTCCGGCCCGGTCTATATCAAGAGTTTTATCAAGAAATACGCCGATTACCTTGGGCTTGACGGGGGCCCTTTGGCCGAAAGCTTTTCCGGGGAAAAACCCGGGTTCAAGGAACAGATCTCCGTCCTCAGCAAAGATGATAAGTGGGTCAGGCCCGCCGCAGGAATAAAATTCCCCTTCAAGAAAATAATCTATGCCGCGATAGCCGTAGCGCTCATCTTCTTCGGCGTTAAACTGGCCGGTCTTGCCGTTTCAAAGACGGCGGCGTTCTTCAAGTCCAGGCCAAAAGCCGAGAACAAAACTGCTGCGGCGGTAAAACCGAAACCGGCAGCTAAGCCTTCGCCGGCGGCGGCCGTCCTGAGGGTCCCGAAAGGCGAAAATCTCATGCTGTCACTTAAGGCGCGCTCGGATGTATACCTGAAATTAAAGGTCGACGGAAGTGTCGTATACGACGGCATCCTGAAAAAGGGATCGAACGAGAGATGGGAGGCGAAGGAGTCTTTCGAGATCTCCGCCAGCAAGGCCGAGGCGCTGGCAGCGGATATGAACGGGACCCCCCTGGCCCCGTTGGGCAAAGGCGTAATTAAAGGCCTGAAATTACCCAAATAACGACAATCTAAATGCCGACCAAGCCGACCAAGATATCGCTTATCTCACTGGGGTGCGCGAGGAACCTGGTAGATTCCGAAATAATTTTAGGCACGCTTAAGGATTACGGTTTCGCCGTAACAGATTCCCCGCGCTCCGCGGATATAGTGATAGTCAATACCTGTTCTTTTATAGAGGACGCCAAAAAAGAATCGATCGAGACGATACTCGACCTCGTCGAACTCAAGAACGCCGGCAGGATAAAGGGGATACTTGTCACGGGCTGTCTTCCCCAGAGATACGGTAAGGCGCTGCAAAGGGAGTTAGGCGAGATAAACGGATTTATAGGCGTCGAGGGTTTCGCCAGGCTTCCCAAGATCATAAACGATATCATGGCAGGAAAGAGGGTCTACAGCGTCACGCGTAACCCGGCTTACCTATATGATTGGAAAACACCCAGGCAGGCCCTTACGCCAAGGCACTTCGCCTATATTAAAATATCCGAGGGATGTTCACATAAATGCTCCTTCTGCGTCATACCTAAGATACGCGGCAGGCACAGGAGCCGCGGCATGGGATCGATCGTCGCCGAGGCGCAGGCCCTTATAGGCAGGGGCGTAAAAGAGATTAACCTGGTAGGGCAGGATACCACGCTCTACGGCGTCGACCTTTACCGGCGTCCCGCTCTCGCGGAGTTGCTGGAAAAGCTCGCGCGGCTCAAAGGGGTGCGGTGGTTGCGCTTATTATACGCCCATCCGGCCCATTTCAACGACGGATTGATCTCGGTCATGGCCGGCGAGGAACGGGTCTGCAAGTACGTGGACGTCCCGATCCAACATATCAATGACAGGATCCTCAAGGCGATGAGGAGGGGGACGTCAAACGCGTCGATCAGGGACCTGCTCGCAAGATTGCGAGGGCGCGTCCCGGGGATAGCTATACGCACCGCAGTCATAGCCGGTTTTCCGGGCGAGACGGATAAAGAATTTGGCGAACTCCTCGATTTTGTGAAAGAGGCAAAATTTGAGCGGCTCGGGGCTTTTGTATATTCGGAGGAAGAAGGGACGCCCGCCGCGGGCTCGAAGAGGGCTGTCCCCGAAAAAGAAAAATTAGCGCGGTGGAACGAGCTGATGAAGGCACAGCGCCGGGTATCTTCCGAAAACAACAAAAGATTCATAGGCAGCAGGTTCAAAGTCCTCATCGACGAAAAAGAGGCCTCGGGCGGAGGGAGTTGCATGGGACGGACATATATGGATGCCCCTGAGATCGACGGGGCAGTATACATAAAAGGCCCCGGGATCAGGATAGGGGATTTCGTGACCGCAAGGATAACCGGCACGTTGGAATACGATCTCATCGGAGTAAAGGAACCGGTAAAATGAACCTTTCCAACAAGCTTACCATCTCGAGGATATTCCTGGCTTTTGTCCTCATGTACTTCCTTTTCGCCAAGTGGCCGGGCGCGAAATATTTCGCGTTCTTTACTTTTGCGGCCGCCTCACTTACCGATTATTTCGACGGATATTTCGCCCGCAAAGAAGGCAAGATAACCGATTTCGGTAAATTGATGGACCCGATAGCCGATAAGATCCTTGTCTTGTCGGCTTTCCTGGCTTTCGTTGAGCTTGAGCTCATACCGGCATGGACTGTCGTGATAATAGTGGCCAGGGAAGTAACGGTCACCGGCTTGCGGCTGGCCGCCCTTACGAGGGGGAAAGTCATCGAGGCGGAAGAGGCGGGAAAACACAAGACCGTATCGCAGATGATAGCCGTATCTATGATACTGATATTCCTGATGTTCAGGGAGGCGGGAAAATCCCTCGCTTTCTGGAATGCCGATACCGAGAAGTGGGTCCTGAACCTCATATTCTTCGTCATGCTCGTTACCGTCGCGTTGACGCTTACCTCAGGGATCTCCTTCTTCATAAGGAACAGGAAGCTCTTTAATTGAAGACCGTCATAAGGCTTGTAAGTACGTGTTTCTACGCGGGATATGTGCCCAGGGTATCCGGCACGGCGGGGTCCGTATTCGGTCTCCTGCTTTTCCTCCTGGTAAGTTACAGCTTTCCTGTAACGGTGATCACGTTATCGGCATTGACGGTCGCGGCCCTGTTGGTGATAAAGGGGGCGGAGGAACTCTTCGGCAAGAAGGATTCGAGGAGGATCGTCATCGATGAGGCGATAGGGATGATGATAACGCTCCTGTTCATACCGATGAAGCCGGAATTCATCACCCTCGCTTTCATATTCTTCAGGGTATTCGATATTATAAAACCTTTCCCGATAAAACGCATCGAAAAGATAAAGAGCCCGTGGGGGGTCGTGCTGGATGATGTGGTCGCTGCGGTATACGCGAACCTCTCGGTTCAGATCATAGCCATCTTCGCTTTAAAGAGCGGGGTATAGACGGAGCCCTGCGGCGTCAGCCGGCTCATGAATAGGGTAATGTATCCCGCTTTTATTACCGGACCCGCCTCGAATCCGACCGTTTCGACCAGCTTACGCAGTTTATCGCTATTCCTCTGGCTTCTTACCCTTCCCAGGGTTATGTGAGGATGGAATTTTCTCTCTTCCCCGGCAATGCCTATGGCCTGTAATTTAGCCTCAAGTTCCCCGGCGATCCGCGCCGATTCAGCGGCCCCGCGGTCTACTCCTGCCCATATGACCTTCGGAAAACTGAGGTCAGGAAATGCCCCGATCCCTTTCATCGTGAGCTCAAAAGATTTGAAGCCGGCCGCCGTCCCGGCAAGCAGTTTCTTTATCTCCTCCGCTTTATCCGGGCTGACGTCCCCTATGAACCTGAGGGAGAGGTGGATATTTTCCGGCTCGACCCATTTGATATCGGCGCCGGACCTTTTTAGGGCCTCCAGGACAGAGACGAGCTTGTCGCGCGCCTCGGCGGGGAGCTCTATCGCTATAAATGTCCTCAACATCCCGTCCATTTGATGTGATTATACATTACGCGTTGACTTTAATCAACCGGGTGGTATAATTTTAACCATGAATAATCCCGTACTTGTCAAGTTCTGGATCATAGTAGGCGGAATCAATACGGGTCAGATAATCGGTAAAGAGATAGAAGAATTTGAGAAAACCCACCCCGGAATAAGGATAGACCTCTCAACGATACCCTGGACCCAGGCTTGGAAAAGGATAATCACCGCGGCTAAGACCAAGCAGCTTCCCGACATTTTCCAGATAGGCAATACCTGGACGAAAACCCTTTCTTCCATAGGCTCATTAGCCGACCTTACCGAAGAGGCCGGTGAAGACAGGATGAAGAATAAATTCCACCCTGCCTCCTGGGTTACCTGTGAGGCCGAAGAGACCAGGAGGGTATATGCTCTTCCCTGGGGAGCTGAGACCAGGATGCTCTTCTACAGGAAAGACATCTTCAGCAGGCTTAACCTTTCGGCCAAGGACATCTCAACGTGGGAACTTTTCGAAAAAACATGCGCGATCCTCAAAGGCCATGAGCACGGCAGCGAGCAGGTAGCAGCCCTCGGCGTCTCGGACATAAAAGACCAGGGGCTTGTCCACGATGTCGTGCCCTGGATATGGTCCTCCGGCGGTGATTACCTCTCAAAGGACGGGCTCACGGCTGCTTTCGGGAAAGATGAAGCCCTTAACGGGATAAGATTTTATTTTGACCTGATGAACAGGGATTACGCTCCTATCCGGGACAGGAAAGTGCCGTCATTCGGGGGGCATGGTTTCTTTGTCACCGGGAAATACGCTATGTGCATAGCCGGGGCATCCGTTGTCGCAGGCTACCTCCCGGATTTTTTCGGGACATCGTCAGATAGCGCCTCTCCCGAGATAAGGGAGAAGTTCGGAGTGACCTATGTCCCTGCCGGACCTGCCGGGCGTTTCAGTTTCCTTGGAGGGAACAACCTGGCGATATCAAGCCGCTCGACGCATAAAGATGAGGCCTGGCAATTCATGAGGTTCCTTACCTCGAACGAGTCGCAGATCAATCTATATAAAGCGATGGGTACTATGCCCGCGGGCATCGAGCCGTTCACGATCCTCTTCTGCGAAAATGCGGAGCGGGAAGAAGTCCTTAAAAATACTTACAGCGAGTACGGCAGGAGTTACAGGCAGATAGATTTTTGGGGAGGGGTGGAGTTCATAATGACGGAATTTTTCGGCAATCTTATCGACGCGGTGAAGACCCGCAAGTATAACGAAAAATACCTGGCAACCGAGGCTAAAAGGTACGCCGCCCAGGTAGATTACATCTTATCATTATAGGCCGGAGCCATGGAACAGAATATCGATAAAGGCAGATTACAAAAACACCTGAAGATCCTCCAGGAGGCGGTCCGGGTTTTTTTCCAGGTCGAGAGCGAGCTCAACCAGATCCTTAAGACCAGCCTCAAACATGTCATGGACGATATAGATTTCGACGCCGTCTACATTTTCCTGTATGAGGAGACAAGCAATTCGCTCGAATGTTTTGAGGCGAGGATGAGGGAAAAAGGCATAATCGGAGGCGAGAGCAGGATACCGGTCAAAGAGGACGGCGGAGGGCAGTTGGTCGATGTATTCCTCGGGAAGTGTCCTTCCGTAATATGGGACGACGGGCTGCAGATATGCCTGCCGCTGCGGACGGCGGATGATAAACTGGGCCTGCTCATCGCGGATAAGCTGACCTCCAGGCAGAAGATAACCCAGGAAGAAGGCGATATGCTCAGCGATTACGCAAGGGAATTTAGCTGGGGAATAAGGCATATGAAGATCTTCCGCGTCAATACGCAGAAGATAGAAATGCTCCTGGCCCTTTCAAAGATAAGCGAGGCGATGACGAGCGCGTTGGAGCTGAACGGCGTCCTTTCTATAATCCTGAAGAGCGCGATCGAGGTACTGTATTTTGACAGGGCGAAGCTCTACTTAATAGATAAAGAGAAGAAGATGCTCAAGGGCGTGGCGATCGCTGACATAAGGAAGGCGGTCAGGCCCATAGAGATGGAGCAGTACCATATCGAAAAAGGGGTCAACAGGATAGTCGACAGCCTTTTCGAAGAAGAGGCCGCGCCGGCCGCCGAGGCGCACGGGACCGAGGCGATGTTCCTTTATGTCCCGCTGATAGTCCAAAACGCGAGGATAGGCGTCCTTGTAGTGGATAATGTCTTCAGCCAGCAGCCGATCACAAAAGACGACAGGGAGAGCATCGATATCCTCGCGAACCAGGCCGCGATAACCATAGAAAAGGCGAGGCTGTATGAAGAGGTGAAGGAGCTGTCGATACGCGACAGCCTTACAGGGCTTTATGTGCATAATTTCCTGCTTACGCGGCTCGAGGAAGAAGTGAAGAGGGCGGCCAGGATGAAAGAGAAGTTCTCGCTCATGATAATCGATATCGACGGGTTCAAGAGGTATAACGACCTCTACGGCCACCAGGCCGGTGACGAGGTAATACTCTCGCTGGCCAGGATATTGAACCAGAATATACGCAGTTTCGACGTTAAGGGCCGGGCCCTTGACTCTATCGGCCGGTACGGCGGTGACGAGTTCGTCCTCCTGCTCGCAGGCGCCGACGCGAATATCGGGCTATCCGTGGCAAAGAGGCTGAGGGAGGCGGTCAAGGCAAGGGAGGTGAAGATCGACGGGAAATCGATATATTTCACCATAAGCATGGGGATCGCCGTCTACCCCGACGACGGCACGACACAGCAGCAATTGTTCAAGAAGGCGGATGAGGCGTTATACTGGGTCAAGCAGCACGGAAAGGACCAGATCTGCCTGGCGAAAGACGCGGGAAAAAAAGATTCTAAAGAGATCCTCTGAGAAGGTCTAGCGCCGCCTGCGAACTCCTGAACTTGATCATTTCACGCCCGCCCCTGAAATGGAATTCCTTCCAGACAACACTTTTCGGCATGGCGAGGGCTATATAGACCAGCCCGACCGGTTTTGCCTTTGTGCCGCCGCCGGGCCCGGCGATGCCTGTCACCGAAAGCCCTATATCCGTTCCTGATATTTGCCTCACATTCTTTGCCATTTCTAAAGCCGTCTGGCGGCTCACTGCCCCGTATTTGGAAATAGTGGCCGGCGAGACGCACAACTGGGATATCTTCGCTTCGTTTGAGTAAGCGGCGATCCCTATCCTGAAATATGCCGAGCTCCCCGGGATATCGGTGATCCGGCTCGAGATAAGGCCGCCGGTGCAGGATTCGGCTATTGCGAGCGTCTTGTGTTTAGCGGTCAACATCTTTCCTACAGCGCCCTCGAGAGTCTCGTTATCCCGGCCGAATATACGGTCCTTCAAGCGCGCGGATATCTTCCTGTCGATCCTGTCCATCAGGGCCTTTGCGGCCTTTTCGCCCTTCGCCTTTGCTATTATCTTCAATTCTATCAGGGCGGGTTTCGCGTAGATGCCGACAGTGACCGGAGGAGAGCTTTTCAGCAGGTCTTTTACCTTCCGGTCTACGGCGGATTCCGGTAGCCCGGTTATATTTACGGAGCGGACCTTTATTACCCAATCCGATCCGGCCTTCTTCCTTAAATAGGGCATTGCGTATCTTTCAAACATCGGGTCGAGTTCACGCGGCGGCCCGGGAAGTGCTATCAATAATTTTCCGCCCCCTTCGATGATAAATCCCGGCGCCGTGCCGACATGATTTTCCAGGATTTTGGCGCCTTCGGGGATATGCGCCTGCCTGAGGTTCCCGGAGGGCATATCCAGGCATTGGCTACCGAAATGAGAACTTATCTTGGCGGCTATCTTTTTATTGTAAATGAGTTTTTTTGAGAATGCGCGGGATATGGCCTCGAGCGTGATATCATCGACGGTCGGGCCGAGCCCGCCGGTAGTTATCACGATATCAGAGCGGTTGAGGCCCCGTGTTATAGCGCGGGCCAACCGTCCGGGGTTATCTCCTACGGTGGACTGGTAATAGACATCTATCCCCAGTTCGGCCAGTTTCAGGGAAAGCCACTGTTGGTTGGTGTTCAGTATCTGCCCGAGGAGGATCTCGGTGCCTATGGATATTATTTCTGCTTTCATGATGGTCTATTATAGGTTAACCCCG
>JAQTVK010000022.1 GCA_028706795.1 Candidatus Omnitrophota bacterium
GATGAACAGCGAAGACGATTTCCAGATAGGCCTGAGCCCGGGAAACTTCTCGGATATACCCCCGGAAGTCTATATCTGGACGCCTAATGTCCGGATAAATTATAAGGATATCGTGGAAGTGAAGTCGTCGAAGACCGCGGACGGCTATGTAATAGAGGCCAGGATCCCGAAAGAGGTGCTATTTTCAGGTCTCGCGGAAATAGAGAAGGAAGAACACAAGACCACATCATCCCTGCCGTCGAAATTCGAAAGCGGGTTGAAATTCGGCGTCAGCGTGGACGCGAGCGATACCGACGACGCTGCGCTTCCGCAGAAATTGCTCATGTCATCATCAAAGGAGAGGATATGGGGCGACCCAACCACATTCGGCATATTAGAGCTGAAATGAAAAAGGTATTCATATTGTCATTGCCGGTGATATTGTCTTTCGGCCTGGCATATGCGGCGACCTACCCGCTGGATTCCTTGCCTGACCTTCCGAAGGAAGAGTTGACCAAGAGGGAGGCGGATTTCGGGAAGAGGGGCAAGGCCGGGACTTTTGTCCTGCCGCCGTGCAGGGCGGGCGCATATACGGACAACGAAGAAGGATATGCCATAAAGGTGATGTATGATATGATAGAAAAAGAAAGGACTTTCTGCGGCGCGTATATTACATTGCTTGCCGACCTCTCCCAGTTCAAGACGATGACGTTCATGATAAAGGGCCAGACCGGCGGAGAGACTTTTGAGATGGGCCTGAACGATATAATCGCCAACCGCAGGGAGGATGCCGTGATGGTCGGCTCGATATACAGGTACCTGCCCGGCGGCATCACTACCGAATGGCAGGAAGTGAAGATCCCGCTCGCCGACTTTTTCGGGCCGGACCTCTCGAAGGTCTACAGCTTAGTATTTCATTTCAACGAGGACGGAAAGGGGACATTCTGGCTCAAGGATTTTAATTTCCACGAAGAACTGCTCGTAGACAGGCAGGCGGATATAGAAAAGAAGGGGTATATGCTTTTGGATAATTTCGACCACGCGACGATCGAGAATCTCCTCGGGAATAAGACGAACACATACAAGAACTTGCCGTCGGTCGTCCGTTCATGGTGGGACAAGGACGTCCATTACGGCGATACTGGCCGCTCCCTTAAGCTGGTATATAACAAGGAAGCGACAGGCTGGTGCGGATATTACACGCTCCTCAACCAGATCGACGGCGCATATTATGACCTCAGCGCTTATGACAGCGTCTCTTTCATGGTGAAAGGCGGGAAGGGTGGGGAAGACTTTGAGCTTGGCATGGCCGACAGCAACTGGCTCGTCATAGGCGACTCCCTTAAGGCCGGCCAGGTCACCAAATATTTGCCGGGCGGGGTGACGCAGGAATGGCAGGAAGCCACGATCCCGCTCAAGGATTTCGGGTCTCTCGATCTTTCGAAGATGGGCTCGTTCGTGATAAACTTCAATAAGAACGGGCGGGGGACGGTCTATATAGACGATATAAAGTTCAACCTGGCCAAACAGGAAAAAGATGAATAAAATAATAGGTGCATGTATGCTTATCTTGGCCAATTCGCTCGCGGCAGTATCCTTCGCGCAGGACGCGGTCCCTCATGAGCAGCCTGCCCGCGTGATAAACCGGGCTATGTGGGAATGGAACTCTATCGAGCCGATACTTAAAGAGGATAAGAGGAAGGAACTTTTCGATTTCTGCGAAAAGCATAAGATAAACGAGCTATTCGCTCAATTGCACTATAGCCTATCGGGCGGACAGGACGTGAAATGCGAATTGTCTTATAAGGACCAATTGCGCTCTTTCCTGAAAGATGCGCACGAAAGAAAGATAAGGGTCCACGCGCTCGACGGGGATCCGACCCTTATATTGCGTGGTAACCATCCGAAACTCCTCGCCGAGGTGAAAGCCATACTCGAATTCAACGCGCAGGGAAAGCCCGGGGAGAGATATGACGGCATACACCTGGATAACGAGCCGTACCTCCTTGTCGGATACAACGGGCCTTTCAGGAAAGAAGTCCTCCTGCAGTTCCTGGAGGCGAACAAAAAATGTATGGACCTGATGCGTGCCTCCGGCCGGGACGTCGTCTACGGCGTCGATATCCCCTACTGGTTCCTCGAGAAGGGCGCGGGCGTGGACGTCAAATTCGGCGGGACGGTGAAGCCCGTGGGCGAGCATATAATAGACATAACCGATAACATCGGCGTGATGGATTACAGGAATTTCGCGGACGGCGACGACGGGATAATCGCGCATGGCAGGGAGGAAGTGGAATACGCGACGAAGGCGGGGAAAAAAGTCTATATAGGCGTCGAGACCTACCGGCCGGAACCCGAACACGTCATTTTTATATACGGCCAACCCGAATTCGAGTTCAATAAACGGCTTGAGAGCGTAGGCGGCCAATTCGCGAAGCAGTATATGCATAACGGCTTCAGGATCAAGAAATTAAGCGACGGCAAGAACGTCCATATCGGCATAATCGTCCCGCCAGACAAGGAGCGCCAGGCGAAGGCGGAAGAAGCGCTGATAGAGGTGGGCCGGATCTTCGGGAAGGATTTCTATGTGCCGGATAAAAAGGCCATCGATGAAGCGCTCTTCGACGCGGAATGGGCGGTTTCTAACGAAGGCGCCCATGAGGATTTCAAGGTAAGCACGATACCCAGCGGCAGGTCGAACAGGGTATACGTGAGGTTTGAGGCGGACATGGTCACTTCGCCCAAGATAACATTCGCGGGGATGACCAAAACGGCCCTGGAAAAAGAGCTCGCCAAGACGGAAGAGGCCTTTAAAGGTTACCGGGGTTTTTACGGGTTCGCGATACATTATTATGAGCCCTATAGGGCGATGAAAGAATAACAGGAGCAGACGATGCAGCCGTTAAAGATAGACATATCGGGAGTAAGGGGCATCATAGGAGAGACGCTTGTGCCGGAGATGATAATAAATTTTGCCTGCGCGTTCGGCACATACCTTAAAGGCGGCAAGGTCGGCGTAGGCTGCGATACTCGCGCCTCGAGGGAGATGGTCAAGTCCGCGGTGCTCTCCGGGCTCATCTCTACCGGCTGCGACATCGTAGACCTGGGGATCTGCCCCACGCCGATAATACAATACACCGCCAAACACCTTGGGCTTAAGGGGGCGATCGCCATCACCGCCAGCCATAACAACAGCAACTGGAATGCCCTGAAGTTCATAAAAGCCGACGGGACATTCCTTAATTTTTATGAGGGCGAGGAGCTCCTCGATATATACCATCAGGGGGAATTTAAGAAGGCGGCCTGGGACAATCTGGGCAGGGTGACAAAAAACGCCGCCGCCATAGACCTGTACATGGACAAGTTGTGCAAATATCTGGATGCCGGCAGGATCCGCCGCAAGAGGCTGAAGGTCGCCATAGATAATTGTAACGGCGCCGGCGGGGAGGCTGCCGGGATATTCATGAAAAAACTGGGCTGCCGGCTCGTCATGATAAACGACGAGATAACCGGCGTATTCTCCCATGATCCCGAACCCACATCCGCCAACATGGAACAGCTCTCCTCGATAATAAAGCCGGTCAAGGCCGACGTAGGTTTCATGCTCGACGCGGATGTCGACAGGGTCGCCATCTGCACCGAGCAGGGAAAACCGCTCAGCGAGGAATATACCTTCGCGCTCCTGGCCGACTATATCCTGTCGAAGAGGCGCGGGCCGGTCGTGACGAACTTCTCCACGTCGAGGATGATAGACGATATAGCGAAAAAATACGGCGTAAAATTGATAAGGACCAAGATCGGCCAGGCGTATATCATTGAGGAGATGATGGACGAGGGGGGCGTCATTTCCGGCGAAGGGAGCGGCAGCGTAGCGGTCGGGGATTTCCAATACGCCTCGGACGGTTTCCTGGCGATGGGCCTCATCCTGCAGATGCTTTCGGAAAAAAAGAGGAAGATCTCGGAACTTTCGGCCGCTCTGCCGAAGTATCACATGGTCAAGAAGAAGATAACCTGTCCGCCGGATATCATCTATTCGGTCATAGACAGGGCGAAGCGGCATTATAAAGACGGCGATGTAGACCTCGCTGACGGGGTAAAGGTAGAATGGAAAGACAGCTGGCTGCATATACGGGCCTCGAATACCGAGCCGTTGATACGCGTGCTTGCCGAGAGCACGTCGAAAGAGAAAGCCGAAGAGCTTTGCGGCGCGGCGGTCGCAAACATAAAAGCCGAAATGTGACGGAGACGCGATGACAGACAAAAAACAATCTTTAAAGATAGGGATCTCCGGGGTGAGGGGGATAGTCGGAGAGAGCCTCACTCCCCAGCTGCTCGTCTCTTTTGCCGAGGCCTTTGCTTCTTACGTCAGGGGCGGGAAAGTCCTTGTGGCCACGGATACGAGGACATCGAAAGAGATGGTGAAGAACGCCATATTCTCCGGCCTCCTTGCCGGCGGCTGCGAGCCGGTCGACCTCGGCATATGCCCGGTGCCCACGATACTTATAAGGACCAAATATTCCGGCGCTTCCGGCGGCATAGCCATAACCGCGAGCCACAATCCGGCCGAATGGAACGCGCTCAAGTTCGTCAATAAAGACGGCCTCTTCCTCAACGCGAACCAGGCCGAGGAACTCCTCGACGTATATCACCAACGGGAGTTCTTCAAGTGCACGAACGCGGACATGAAAAGGATAAGGACGGATGACGGGGCGATAGAATTCCATATGGAGAAGGTATTGGGCCGTATAGACGCTGATGCGATACGCCGCCGCAAGCTCAGGGTCGCTGTCGACTGCTGCAACGGCGCAGCATCGCTCATGTCTCCGGTCTTCCTGAAAAGGCTCGGTTGCCGTGTCATTCCCATAAATACGGAGCCCAACGGGATCTTCCCCCACGACCCGGAGCCGATCCCGAAAAACCTCATCCAGATATCGAGGCTCATCAGGTCGAAAGGGGCCGATATAGGGTTCGTCCAGGACGCGGATGCCGACCGCCTGGCCGTCGTCGACGAGAAAGGCAGGCCTGTCGGCGAAGAATATACGCTGGTCATGGCCGTCGACCACATCCTCGGGAAGAAGAAAGGCACTGTCGTGACGAACCTCTCGGCCACGAGGGCCATAAATGACGTGGCGGAAAGATACGGTTGCAAGGTCATAAGGACGAAGATCGGCGAGATAAACGTGGTCGAAAATATAATAAACAGGAACGCAGTCATCGGAGGGGAAGGCAACGGCGGCGTCATCTGGCCCGCGGTACATCCCTGCAGGGACAGTTTTTCGGGTATGGCTGTAATACTGGAGCATCTCGCCGGGACGAAAAAAGCCGTTTCAGAGATAATAAAGGGCCTTCCTTCCTATCATATGGTCAAAGGCAAGACGTATTGCGAGACGGCCAAGGCGCATTTCGTGGTCGGGAAGTTCAGGGACCTTTACAAGAAAGACAAGCCGGTATTATTGGACGGTGTCAAGGTGGACAGGGAAGACCACTGGGTCCACGTGCGTCCCTCGAACACCGAGCCGATAATACGCGTAATAGTCGAGGCTAAGACCAAAAAACTCGCCGAAGCGGTCTTCAAAAAGACGCTGGAGGACCTCTCCGCGCTGCTCAGGAAGTCCTGATCGTTCCCGCTACCAAAATATTTTCCAATCTGGTATAATTAGTCCATGCCTTTCTTTATAATCTTGATCGCGGTTTTCCTCGCGATGAACGTCGGCGCGAACAACGCAGCCGCCGAGATGGAGGCGGCCTACAGGACCGGCGTCCGAACGAAGAAGGAAGCGTTGACGCTCATCGCCATCTTCGTCATCCTCGGGGCGATAATATCCGGCCTTCCCGTCCTGAAGACCCTGAGCGAAGGCATAGTCCCCATCCGGACCTTCAAGTCCTATTTTTATATCGTATTCGTCATTATGGCGGTCTCGGCCGCTTACGATTTCATATCCGGTATCTTCAAAGTATCCATTCCCACCACCTACGCGATAGTTTCATCGATCGCGGCAGCAGGCATATATTACGAAAGTATGGACGTCGAGAAGTACACGGATATCCTGATCTGGTGGTTCCTTTCCCCGATCTGCATATTCGTCGTCGCGTTCGCCATCGGGAAACTGCTTAATTCCAAGTCCGCTAAAGGCCGCCGTTACCTGAAGGAGGAGAAGAAGGGCAGGGCCCTGCTCGGGGCGCTCCTTACCTTTTCCGGGTGCTATGTGGCTTTCGCCGGAGGGGCGAACGGCGTCGGAAAGGCGATGGCGCCGGTAGTCGCCGCCGGTTTCATAGATACCAGGTGGGGCGTACTGATCGCCGGCATCGGCATCGCGGCCGGAGCCCTTATCTTCGGGAAGGCGGCGCTCGAGACCGACGAGAGGGAGATGGGGGAGATAGGTTTTGTGAGGGCGATAATCATCGAGCTGATATGCGCCACCGCGCTTTTGACGGCGTCGATAAGCGGGATCCCCCTTTCGGTCTCCGTGACCGTGACCGCGAGCCTGACCGGACTCGGCTGCGCCGACCTGGGGATAATGCCGAGCCTGAAGAAGCATCATATAGTAAGGAACCTCCTGATGTGGCTTATAGTGCCTTTCACTTCGGCATGGCTTACCTATCTTCTTTTACATCTCCTTACGGTCATATTGAAATGAAATTATCCCTGAAAAAGGCCCACCTGGCCGAGATGATAGAACACGCGAAACACGAATTCCCTAACGAGGCTTGCGGCTTCCTGGCCGGAAAAAGCAGGAAGGTAAGCAAGGTCTACCGGATGGCGAATACCGAAAGGGGAGGGATGAGATTCACGATGGCCCTCAAAGAACAATTCGATGCCGCCAGGGATATGCGTTCCCAGGACCTGGATATGGTCGGGATATACCATTCGCATCCAAACGTCCGGCCCTATCCCTCTTTTCGCGATATCCAACTCGCTATGCATCCCGAGTGTTCATATGTCATCGTCTCGCTTATCAACGGCATGCCCGAGGTCCGCTCTTTCAGGATAAAGAACAGCATGGTCGAGGAGGAGGAGATAGATGCCGGTTGATTTCACTTCCGCCCAGCGGGAAAGATACAGGAAACACCTGGTCTTCGATATTATAGGCGAAAAGGGCCAGAAAAAACTTTTGTCCTCGAAGGCGCTGATAGTAGGCGTCGGCGGCCTCGGTTCGCCGGCCGCTTTATATCTCGCGTCCTGCGGGGTGGGGACGATAGGCCTTGTCGACAGCGACGCCCTCGAGCTTTCCAACCTTCACAGGCAGGTATTATATTCCACCGCCGATATAGGCAAGCCGAAAGTCTCCCTTGCCGAAAAGAGGCTGAAGGAGATAAATCCCGATGTCGATATAAGGGCCGTGAAGGCCAGGGTGGGCGCGGATAACGCGACGGCCCTGTTGAAGGATTACGACGTGATACTCGACTGCACCGATAATTTCGAGTCGAAGTACCTTATCAATGACACATGCGTCTCTTTGGGCAAGGCCCTGGTGCATGGGGGCGTTTATGCTTTCGACGGGCAGGTGACCTTTATATTGCCGGGTAAGGGCCCGTGTTACAGGTGCATCTTTCCCGAACTGCCCGGCCCCGGGGCGTTCCGCAATTGCCGGCAGGCGGGCATCCTCGGCTCTGTCCCGGCGGTGATCGGCGCGGTGCAGGCGAACGAAACGTTGAAATACCTTCTCGGGATCGGAAGGAACCTCGTCGGGCGATTATTAAGGTATGACACGCTCACGGGCGAGATCAGGATATCGGAGTATAAAAAGAACGAAAAATGCCCTGTTTGCGGCGGGAAATAGGCTGATATGACTGCCAGGTTTGAGTTATGGGTAATATTCGGCATCGCGATAACCGCAATGCTTTTTATCGACCTGTTCGTCGTGAACAGGAAGGCGCACGCGATCTCGGTCAAGGACGCGCTGAAGTGGGTCGCCATCTGGGTCGGGGCCGCGCTCCTCTTCTGCCTCGGGATATTCTTCCTTATGGGCAAGGTAAAAGCCCTCGAATTCCTTACCGGTTATATCCTCGAGGAGTCGCTGAGCGTCGACAATCTTTTCGTCTTTATAATGATCTTCGAGTATTTCCATGTCCCCCGCACTTTCCAGCCGCGTGTGCTCAAATGGGGGATAATCGGCGCCATAGTGCTGAGGGCCGTGTTCATCGTCGTGGGAGTAGGGCTTTTCACGAGATTCGACTGGATAATATACGTTTTCGGCGCGCTCCTTATATTTACCGCGGTAAAGCTCGTATTCAAAAAAGAGGAGAAATTCGAACCCGAGAAGAACCCGTTGTTGCGCCTGTTCAGGAGGTTCTTCCGCGTATCCACGGAATACCATGAAGACAAGTTTTTCGTATTGCACAGCGGCGTCTGGGCGGCGACCCCTCTTTTCATCACGCTGCTCCTGATAGAATCGAGCGACGTTATATTCGCGATGGACTCGATACCCGCGGTCCTCGCCATCACGAAGGACCCGTTCATCGTTTATACCTCCAATATATTCGCGATACTCGGGCTGCGTTCGCTCTTCTTCGTGATTTCCGGAATGATGTCCCTTTTCCGCCACCTGAAGCTGGGCATCTCGGCGATACTCTGTTTCGTGGGCGTCAAGATGCTCATCTCCCATTTTATGGAGATAGATATCCGCATCTCGCTGGCGGTCGTATTCGGGTTACTGGCAGCATCCATACTCGCGTCCCTCGTATTTAAAGAAAAAGGAGAGAAGTAGATGCCCGAACTCAGGGAGAACCTCGCTACTAAAAGATGGGTGGCGATAGCTACCGAGCGCGCGAAAAGGTCTGACGATTTCAAAAAAGGCAAAGAATTGCCGGCGCCGCGGCCGGCATATGACGCGAAATGCCCGTTCTGCGAAGGGAATGAAGTCCCGGACCAGGCCGAGGCCTTCTCGATCCGCGACCCCGGGACAAAGCCCGGCGGAAAGGGATGGAAGATAAGGGTGATACCCAATAAATATCCCGTGCTTGTCCCCCCGCAAAAAGGCGCCTCCGTCGAGGTGAAGAGGCACAAGTCAGGCATATACCTCCACATGGAGGGCATCGGCAAACATGAGGTCGTCATCGAGAACCCGGCCCACAACAAGACTATTGCTACGATGACCCTCGACGAGGTCGTGACCGTAATAAAGGCATACCAGGAAAGGTACATCGCACTCGACTGGGACCCTGCGTATAAGCAGGTCCTGATATTCCGCAACCAGGGCGCGGGCGCCGGGGCTTCCCAGCTCCACCCGCACTCGCAGATAATCGCGACGGCTATAGTACCGCAGCATATGAGATACGCCCTCAACGAGGCACAGAGATATTTCGATGAGCTCGGCAGGTGCGTCTTCTGCGACATGATAAAATACGAGCTTGCCGAGAAAGAGCGCCTGGTGATGCAAAATGACAAATTCATCGCGTTCGTCCCGTACGCGGCGCTGCTCCCTTATGAGACCTGGATATTGCCGCTCAAGCACTCGACGTCTTTCTCCGACCTGGCTCCCGGGGACATAGCCCCGCTCGCCCAGATACCGCGCGACATCCTCGCGAGATTATATTACGGCCTTAACAACCCCGATTACAATTATTGCATAAGGAGCGTCCCGCATTACTCGGCAAGCGAACCGTATTACCACTGGCATATACAGATACTCCCGCGCCTTACGACTCCGGCCGGGTTTGAGATCGGCTCGGGCATGGCCGTAAACGTCGCGCTCCCGGAGGAGTCGGCTAAGTTCCTGCGCGAATTCAAGATCGAGACGCCGTGAGATCAGCCGCTGCGCTGATATTATTTTTCCTCTTTTTCCTGCCCGGGGTCGAATCCGCCCCTAATAATACGGTCCCGCCTAAGCTCGAAGGGTGGTATCTTGTCTGGCACGACGAGTTCGACGGCGACAAGGTCGACCCCGCAAAGTGGAAGGTCGAAGACGCCGCGCTCGTGAAGAACAAAGAGCTGGAATATTATTCTCCGGCGAACGTCTACGTAAAAGACGGAAAACTTGTTTTAAAGAGCGAGAGAAAAGAGCAG
>JAQTVK010000157.1 GCA_028706795.1 Candidatus Omnitrophota bacterium
GGGCCTATCCTTATGTTCTTCACGCCCAGGGAAAGCAGCGTAATGAGGATACAGACCGCCTTCTGCTCATACCAGGAAAGAATTATTGAAAGCGGAAGGTCGTTGACGCCGCAGTTGAACGCACCGGCAAGCGCCAGCGCTATCTTTATCGCCGAATACGAATCGTTGCACTGCCCCATATCGAGCAGGCGCGGTATGCCGCCGATATCGCCGAAGTCGAGCGAGTTGAAGCGGAATTTTCCGCAGGCAAGCGTAAGTATCACGCAATCTTTCGGGACTTTCTCGGCGAGCTCGGTATAATAATTCCTGCCCGGCTTCGCGCCGTCGCATCCGCCGATGAGGAAGAAACGGCGTATCTGCTTCCCTTTCACGGCCCCAATGACCCTGTCGGCGACGCCCAAAACCGCGTTGTGGCCGAAGCCGACGACTATCTCCTTCCCGGCCTTATCCTCTTTTAACCAGTCGAGCTCGAGCGCCTTTTTGATCACAGGGGCAAAGTCCTTCTTGTCGAACCCGGGGATATGGGCGACGCCCGGCCACGCGACCAGCCCGGTCGTGAATACCTGCGCCTTATACGAATCGCGCGGCTTCTGGATGCAGTTTGTCGTGAAGAGGAACGCCGCAGGCACGCCTTCGAATTCCTTCTGCTGGTTCTGCCACGCGGTCCCGAAATGACCGGCGAGGTGTTTATATTTATTGAGCGCGGGATACCCGTGCGCCGGCAGCATCTCGCCGTGCGTGTAAATATTTATTCCTTCCCCCTCTGTCTGCTTCAGCAGCATTTCGAGGTCGAGGAGGTCGTGGCCCGTGACGATTATCGCCGGGCCCTTCTTTAAACCCAGTTTCACCCTGGTCGGAACGGGATTCCCGAAATGCCCTGTGTTGGCCTTATCAAGGAGCTCGAGGCATTTGAAATTCACCTTCCCGAACTCCATATTCAACGCGAGGGCCTCTTCGACCGAGAGGTTGTCTTCGGCAAGTTTCGCGAGCCCCTTATGGAAATACGCGTCCACTTCCTCGTCCTCAAGCCCGAGGACCGCGGCGTGGTCGGCGTAGGCCGCCATGCCTTTAAGGCCTAAAAGCAGGAGTTCCTGCAGGCTGCGCGAATCTTCATCCGTCGCCGGCCATGAAAGCACGCCCACCTGCCTGCCCTGGTCAACAAGCCCTTCTATGCTGTTCGCGGGCTTCCAATCCGTCGCGGCGGGAAGCCGGACTGAAAAATCCCTCCCGGTCTTCTTCTTATATTCACGCAGGAAGAGTCCCTTTATCTTTTCCTTGACCTCATACGCGCGCGTCAGGAATTGCTTGAGCCGCTCCGGGTCGAAATCTACGTTCGTTACCGTGGTAAAAAGCCCCTCTTTCAGGAAGAGGTCCGTCTCTTTATCCTTTATGCCGAGCTCGCGCGCCATATTCCCGTATACGGCGATGCCCTTCACCGCGTATATGAGAAGGTCCTGGAGTGTCGCCGTGGTAGCGTCTTTCCCGCAAACGCCCTGTGTAGTGCAGCCGGAACCCTGCGCGGTCTGCTCGCATTGCCTGCAGAACATTTTAGTTTCCATGGATCATCCCCTCTATTGTTATAGGTTTCAGTTGGATATTTATGAACTGCTCTATTGTACCGAGCCTCCGCCTTAAAAAGCAATTCTTTTTGTTCGGGCATGCCTCCTTATGAAGCACGCATTCGCTTAATTTGATAGGTCCCTGGAATACTCTGACGACTTCCAGTAAGGATATCTTCTTCGGCTCGCGCGCCAGTTTGAACCCGCCGCCGGCGCCTTTGTGGGAAATAAGAAGGCCTTTAGTGTGCAGGACCTGCAATATCTTCCTGAGGAACGGCCGCGGTATCCTGAGGTTCTTTACAAGCTCCGGCACCGACGTCAGCCCCTCTTCTTTCCTCGCCATGTAGCACAGCGCCCTCACCGCGTAATCCGTATTCCTGTTTATCAGTCTTATGCTCATGGCCATAATGATACCACAATGGTATCATTTGTCAAGAAAAAAATAATTTTGGTGACAGCTCACTTAATTATTGGGAGATAAGTGAGCTGTCACCGAATCTTATTTTATTCTTTATCGAGCTTGCGGCTGAGGTAGCCCCCGGTGAGGCCGTCGATCGTGGCGGTGAGCTCCTCTATTCTGAGCTCTCTTTCTGTGTAAGCCGGGCTTTCCTGGTCGGTTACCCTGGTAAGTTGTCGCTGTAACTTCTTTCTTTCGAAATAGGCCGTATTGAGGGCCTCCATGATATCATTCCTCAGCTCGACCATAAGTTTAGAGCGCGAGTCTATTGAAGTCTGGGCGGTATTATATACGAGGTCTCCCAAGTCCCATTTCGCCGTAAAATCCCAGCCGCTGCTAAAATTATCGGGGCCGACGAAAAAGTTTGTCCTGCCGTTTGAGCTTGCATAAGATATGGTGTCGTCGACATCATTGTTGTAGCCGACGCTTACCTGGGGCATTAGCGCCTTTACGGCGGCCTGGTGCCTCCAGTTGCTTATCTTATCTGGATTTACCTCTGCGTATCTGATCGCGACGCGCTGGAGTTCGATGATGGAGGGTTCATTAGGATCGAGGGTTTT
>JAQTVK010000158.1 GCA_028706795.1 Candidatus Omnitrophota bacterium
GCCCTGACCGCTTCGTCATACGAGGAGACTTTGCGCGTCCCCACCGCTCCCGAGCTCGTCGGCACTTTCACGAACGCCGGATACGCGAAGGCACGCGCGCGCTCGCGGAATTCCTCGGCGCTTCCGGCGGCGACCGTCACGGGAACGCGTATCCCGAGCTGCGCGCAGCGCGCCGCAAGGGTTGCCTTGTTGCGCACGAGCTCATATGGATTTTTCGGCGGCAACGCGAGCTTCGCGAGGCCATCGAAGCGGTCCTGCCGGCAGATGATGGGATAGGCGTCGGTGTAGAGCGGCATGAGCACAAGGTCGGTATCGGCGGCGGCGTGAGATCTACAGAGCTCGACCAGTCTCTCGACGAATCCGTCGGGGTCTGTGCCTGGGTCGGGATAGACGTATTGCTCTTTTGAATAGCGCGAAAAGTTGGCTGCGGCGCAACGGTCGGTATCACCGGTGATGACGTAGATGCCCTGCTTGCCGAGGCAGCGCGTCGCGGCAAGAGCGATCCATGACCGTGCAAAGGTCACTATGCATTTTTGTTTGCGCGGCGAGGTATTCATCGTTTCTCCTTCAAATGATCCTGAGGGGCACATATCGCCCAGCGTAAGATCGCGCTTTTGGAGCGCGGGTTATCAAAACATTCCTTGGGCGTCGGCCGTATCGGCTCGCGGGAAATATCGGAGTAGATCCCCGCTTCCAACCCGTCCTGAAAAAACTTCATTACCCTATTGTCTTCGCCGGAATGAAAGGTCAGAATAGCCGTCCGGCCGCCGGGCTTAAGGCATATCGGCAGATTTCTTAAAAACTGCTCCAATGCCGAAAACTCGTCATTGACCTCGATGCGTAAAGCCTGGAAGGTCCGGCGGATCGACGTAGTTATTGCATCCCGGGAGCCGGCAGACGCTTTGGAAGAGAGCGCTTCTTTTATAATATCCGCGAGCGCTTTAGTCGTAGAGATCTTATCGCGGTTTTCATGGATAACCTTGGCGATGATCTCCGCGTGGGGCTCATCGGAATTAAAAAAGAGCATCTTTTCCAGAGCTTTTTCAGATATCTTTTTGATCAAAGCCGAGGCCGGCTGGCCGCGATGGGGATTTAATCTCAGATCGAGCGGCCCCTCCCATTTAAAGGTAAAGCCCCGCGCCGGATTATCCAATTGCATCGACGAAACACCCAGATCCGCCAGGATAAAATCAAACCCGCCGCCCGCGTCAGCCAGCATCTTGGGAATTCCGGCAAAATTGATCTGCCGGAAGATGAATTCTTTATCGGTATAACCCAGGGCCCGCAGGCGCAAGGCTGCACGCGGCAACTCGATCGGATCGATATCGATACCAAAAAGCCGTCCACCCGGCATGATGCGCCGGAGAAGTTCCTCCGCGTGTCCTCCGAACCCCAATGTGGCGTCCAGGCCGGTCTCGCCGGGCTTTGGGTCGAGGACCTCCAGGATCTCTTTCACGCAGATCGACCGGTGCATCCCGGCGGGAGTCTTCCCGCTCTTAATGATCTTCTCGATGTCGCCAGCATACTTTTCCGGATTGAGCTCCTTATACTTTTCTTCAAAACGCCTGGGATGCTTGCCCTTATAGCGAACACGTCTCATAGTTTATTATACTTCGTGTGCCTGCCCCTGGCTTTTTCTACAGGATATTTCATCCCATTCTTTTTAAGCTTTTCCTCCATGGCGCTCAATAAGCTGATCCCGAGATTATCGGCTAATTCAAAAAGGTATAACGCGATATCGGCGATCTCGTCTTTGATCTCCGTTTTATTTTGGATAATATATTTCTCGACCTCTTCCTTGGTCTTCCACTGGAAATGCTCCAGAAGCTCGGAAGCTTCCAGGATTATAGAAACGGCCATATTCTTCGGGTCATGAAATTGCATCCAGTCGCGGTCATCCCTGAACTTTATTATCTTTTTTGTGATCCCGCTTACTTCACCCATAACCATCCCCTCCTCATTTTTGCTTGGCAACCGCGTCGAGTTACCGCGTCGACCGCGTAGGTCGACACGCTTGGCGGGATCAATATATCCCCAGGTCGCGGAGGCACTTGTCGGATATGCCGAAATGGTGCGCTATCTCGTGCTGGATGACGACATCCACATTCTGGAGTTTGTCCGCAAACTCTTTCGGAAGCTCGTCCAGTGCGTCTTTCGCTATCTCTTCGAATTCTTTGCGTGTCATATATACGGTTATTATAACACGAAAAACGAATATCTAACCAGGTTAGAAAGGCGCCGTTCTAACCTGGTTAGACTTTATGGTATAATATGGATTATGAGAACGATAATTTTATTTTTGGCTCTCCTCTGCCTCGCCGGCGCAGACTATGACCGGAGCCCTGTCCGCTCTCCCAAAGAACTGTCCGATTGGCTTTCGAAGGATTTCACATACCAGTGGCGGATGCCGATGGCGACACAGTCGGCGCAGGAGACATTGGAAACCAAGCACGGCAGCTGCCTGGACTTCGCCATATTGAGCCAGAATATCCTGGCCGGAATGGGCATCCACTGCGATATCGCGGTCGTCAAATTCACGGACCTTAATATAATGCACGCCATATGTATATGG
>JAQTVK010000159.1 GCA_028706795.1 Candidatus Omnitrophota bacterium
CGATCTTCTTTTTAAGCCGCCTCAGGGCCTTTTCCAAAGGCTCGTTTTGGCCGACTTCTACCATAGGCATTAGTTATCATCCCTTTCTTATGGATTTTCGTTAGTTTCAATATAACAGACAGTTATAAAATTGTCAAGAAAAATTGGGCTACTTGCGGGCAAAACTGATCTGGCAGGTGAAGACTACCTCCGGGAGCCTGACCTTTTCCGGGAAAACCGGGAAAGGCGCGGAATCCTTGACCGCCTGGAAAGCGGCTGCCCTCAGCACGCCGTCGTCGCTCGATTTTTCGTCTATTATGCTGATCTCCTTCAGCGCGCCGGAAGAGACTATGACAAAACGGACAAATACGTCGCCCTCGCCTCCCGCCTTCCTGGTATCGATATTATCTATTATCCTGTCCCTGACGACCTGCGAGTAAGAAGGCGGTATAAGGCGCAGCCCGCCCGTCCCGACGGAGGCGTCGACAGACGCGGTCGTTTCGATCTTCGGCATAAGGGGCTGCTTTATCACTATCCTGGAGGACTGTTCCGCCGCCGCCTTCTTCGGGGGCGGCGAGACAGGGAGTTCTTTATTAGGCGTTTCGGATACGCCCTTCTTCGGTTCCGGGGCCGCTTTCGGGAGTTCCGCGGAGACTAGTTTTTGCGGCGGAGACACCTCGGGTAGGGGCTCTGACCTCCTCGACGGCGCTTCCTGCCGCTTGGCTGCCGGCTGTTCCCTGGACTTAACATACGTCACCTCGATGTCGGCGGGGCGCAGCCTCTCCGTAAAGAAATTCCGGTAGAAGGGCCAATTGCTCAATAACAATATGTGGATGACGACGGAACATACCAGCGCTATTAAAAGCTTATTGTCCTTCTCAGCCGCGTAATCAAAATTCACCCCTTACACCCCCGTTTATCGCGAAACCCGGCATCGGGTAACCAAGCGCCAGCTGGTAACTCCTGTTGAATATATTATCAATAGAAACGAAAGTAGTCAAATTATTGTTTATCTTGTAGGAGGCATCGAGGTACGCGACGAAATTCTTCTTCAGGAAAGCGGTGTTCGCGGTATCGGTATACCTCCTGCCGAGCGACTCCCCGTAAAACCTCACGTCCCATTTGTCATATTCCAGCGTCAGGCCCATATCGAACTTGTTCTTCGCCCTATAGATCAGGTACCTGTCGAGACCAACGTCCATCGCGTTCAGGTAACTGTAACCGAAGTCGAATTTCAGGCTCTTGGTCAGGGGTACCAAGGTCTTGAATTCGACCCCGTCTATCTTCGCCGAACCGATGTTGGAAGGCCTCCAGACGAAATCGTCGCCCGGCGCCCAGTCTATCAGGTTTTTCAGTTTATTGGTGAAATAGGTAGCGCTCAATTGCAGGCCGGTCTTATATCCGAGGTCGAACCCGCCTTCCCATGACCAGGATTTCTCTGGCATTAGGTTCGGGTTTCCCTGGGTGAACCCGTCGAACGGCCAATAGAGGTCGTTGAACGTGGGCGCGCGGAAACCTTTCGCGTAGTTGACCCTTAACTTTGAATATTCGCCTATTTTATACGCGGCCCCGGCGCTGGGTGAGACCGTCCCCTTAAAATTTGAGTAATCATCATCCCTTACGCCGAAATTCACCTCGAGGTCCTTCCCGATAGAGACCTCGTTCTGCACGAACGGCGAACGCACGATATTCCTGTGTTTCCCGACGAGGGTAGCGTCTACGCGGTTCATCTTCCCGTCGAAACCCGCGATCACCTTGTAGCAATCGAAGAACTTCTGCGAATATTGCGCTACCATGCCTCTTGTGTAGGAGCTGGCGGCGTCGCTTGAGAACGGGTCCGTGGAATTTATGAAGACGAGTTTGTCGTTGTTCTGGTAACCCCTGATGCTAACCTCGCTCTCTTCGAAGAGTTTCGCCGTCCAGCCGATGTCGTAATAATTCTTGAAATTGAGCTGGAAATCGTCGAGCTCCGGCCGGAAGATAGACCCCGGAGCGCCGCCTTTGTCCTGGAAATAACCGGTGTTGAAGAATATCCTGTTATCCTCCCCCGCCTTATAATCGAACCTTCCGGTCCAGTTATGCGAACGGTATTCCGAGTTGTCCCTGTTGCCGCGCGTCGAATCGTATGAATAATTGAAATAATACCCGAAATCATTTATCGTCGCGGATGTCGATAGAGAATCATGGAACGTGTGGTTGGTGCCAAAACTCGACTCTATGACGGTCTTGGGTTTTTTAGATGGCTTCTTCGTTATTATATTGACTACGCCGCCTATCGCGCTTGAGCCGTAAACCGCCGAGGCCGGCCCTTTAATGACTTCAATCTTCTCGACCGAATCGATCGGGATGGCGTGAAGCTCTGCCTGGCCGGTCCTCGAGTCGGTGATCGGCCTGGAATCGATCATTATCAGCACCTGTTCGGCGCTGGAGCCGCGCAGCCTGATCGTCTTGAGGGCGCCTTCCGACCCGTAATCTATGGATTGGGACGAAGTGAGCCTGCCGACCGGCTCTGAAACGTTCTCGTAACGGACAGTTGAAAGGTCGTATTTATCTATAATGTCCATGCTCCGGGAAACCGTTCCATATTCCT
>JAQTVK010000160.1 GCA_028706795.1 Candidatus Omnitrophota bacterium
TTCGATAAGCAAGTCAAAGACCTCGGTCATATTCATCAACCAGATCCGCGAGAAGATAGGCGTGATGTTCGGCAATCCCGAGACGACGCCAGGCGGGCGCGCGCTCAAATTTTACGCGTCGGTCAGGCTCGATATAAGGCGCATCGAAAACATTAAAATCAACGACCAGTCTGTCGGTAGCCACGTCAGGGTCAAGGTCGTAAAAAATAAGGTCGCCCCGCCGTTCCGCCAGGCAGAGTTCGACATAATCTATAACGAAGGGATCTCAAGGACCGGCGATATCATTGACCTCGCCGCAAACCTCGGCATCGTGGAGAAATCAGGCTCGTGGCTCATTTACGGCGGCGAGAAGCTCGGGCAGGGCAGGGAGAACGCCAAGGTCTTCCTTAAGGAAAACCCGAAGGTCCTTCACGAACTGGAAAAAAAGATAAAAGAACAAGCTATCGCATAAACATACAGAAGGAGGGGATCCAAATGTTTAAGCGGTTTGTATTTGTATTGCTATTTACGGTTTCGGCATTTGGTTTAAACGGCCGGGCATCGGCCAATCCGCAGGACTTAAGCGTCGCTAAAGCGCTCGAGAATACTTTCTCCGAAGTGGCGGATAAGGCCGGTGTGGCAGTGGTCTCTATCTCGACAATCCATACGGCGAAGATGGGCGGCATGAAGGGCCGGATGGGCAACGACGAGATGTTCCGCCAGTTCTTCAAGGATTTCTTTGGGGATATCCCGGGCCGCGAGTTCCAGCAGCGCGGGCTCGGCTCAGGCTTCATAATCGACCCGGACGGCTATATCCTGACGAACCAGCATGTCATCGACGGCGCAGATAAGATCGAGGTCACGTTATCAGACGGCAGGAAGTTCCCGGCGAAGGTAAAAGGCCAGGACCAGAGGGCCGACCTGGCGGTATTGAAGATAAATGCCAAGAACCTCAAAGCCCTGGAGCTGGATGATTCGGACAACGTGAAGATCGGCCAGTTCGCGATAGCGGTCGGTAATCCGTTCGGCATAGCCGGCAAGCCGACGCTTACCGTAGGGGTGATCAGCGCACTTAACCGTTCTTTGCCCCGTACACACGGGGACAAGGATTATTCCGACCTTATACAGACCGACGCGGCGATAAATCCGGGTAACAGCGGCGGGCCGCTGGTCGATATCGACGGGAAGGTCATAGGGATAAATGTCGCGATAATATCCACGACAGGCGGCTACCAGGGCATCGGTTTCGCCATCCCGACAAATACGGCGAAACGGGTGCTTAGCGACCTCATCTCAGGCAGGAAGGTCCTTTACGGTTGGCTCGGTGTCAACGTTCAGGACCTCGATGAGGACCTTGCGAAACAATTCAGCCTTACCGAGACGAAGGGCGTCCTGGTCGCCAAGATACTTCCCGGGAGCCCGGCAGAGAAGGGCAGGATGAAGAATGGGGATATCATCAAGACGTTTGACGGCAAGCCGGTCGAGAATGTCCGCGAGCTATTGAAGCTCGTAGGAAAAGCTTCGATAGGAAAGAAGGTAAGGGTCGTCGTTGTCAGGGAGAAAAAAGAAGTCTCCCTTGATATAGAAATAGCACAAAGGCCGGAAGAGCTTAAGGAATACGCCGAGGCGGAGCTGGGTAACTGGCGCGGGCTCGAAGCCCAGGAGTTGACGCCCGCAACCTCGCAGAAATATAAGGTCTCTGAAAAGGGCGGCGTTGTCGTCACAAATGTCGAGCCGGGCAGCCCGGCGGACGAGGCCGGCCTGAGACGCGGCGATGTCATCCTTGAGATAAATAAGAAACCCGTAAAGAACATGAAAAATTACGATGATGCGGTTAAATCGGCGAAGGGGGATGTTCTTGTGCTCACTTCGCGCGGATACGCAGTGGTCAAAGAAGAAATAAAAGAGGAACAAAAAGAAAACGGACAGCAGTAAAGCCGGGATAGATGAAGAAGCATTGCAGAAGGCGAAGGCTGATGCCTTAAGGCTTTTAAGGTTCCGCCCTCGCAGCGTCAAGGAGATGGCCCAGCGGCTCAAGCAGAAGGGGCATCGCGGCTTTATGATCGCCCGGGTCATAAATGAACTGATAGAAAAAAAGTCGCTGGACGATAGGGTCTTCTCGAGGCTCTGGATCGGCGACAGGATGCATATCAAGCCGGCCGGAAGGAACCTTATTACCAGGGAGCTTAAGGCCAAGGGCGTTGATGACGAGACCATCGCCGCGGCATTCGGCGAATTAGAGGGCTCGTTCGACGAATATGAAATAGCAATGCCGCTGGTGCGCGGGAAGATGGCGCATATGAAAGGGATCGAGAAAGAGAAGGCGAAGAAGAAGCTCCTCGATTTCCTGGGCAGGCGCGGGTTCTCCTATAACACGATATGGAAGATAATCAAAGAAAATTATGACTACGGACCAACTGAGGAGTAAATTCCTCTCATTCTTCGAATCCAAAAGCCATCCTGTCATCCCGTCCGACTCGTTAGTCCCTAAGGATGACCCGTCCCTGCTTTTTACCGGCGCAGGGATGAACCAGTTCAAGGATTATTTCCTCGGCAAGCGCAAGGAGTTGAAACGCGCGGCGAGCTGCC
>JAQTVK010000161.1 GCA_028706795.1 Candidatus Omnitrophota bacterium
CTGCGTTCCTACCTTACCGACGAAATAAAGATCCCCATATTCGTAAGCCGCGATTATACCCTGCCCAGGTTCGTGGGGAAGGATACCCTCTTTCTCGCCTGCAGCTATTCGGGAGATACGGAGGAGACACTCTCGTCATACGCGGAAGCGAGGCAGAGAGGCGCGAAGATAATCGCGATAACCTCCGGCGGCAAACTCGAGGTCCTCGCGAAGGAAGACAAAGTGCCGGTCATATACATACCGGGCGGAAATCCGCCGAGGTCGGCGCTGGGGTATTCGTTCTTCAGCTGGCTGGACGTCCTCCATAAATTCGGTTTCATAAGCGACAAGACGGGAGATGTCGGTGAGGCGATAGCGGATATGAGGGAATTCCGGGACAACGTCATCGGGCCGCAGGTGCCTTCTGCCGCGAATACCGCCAAAAAGACAGCGAAGGAATTGAGCGGCAAATACGTCATCATCTACGGCGCAAATAAGCATATCGATTCTATCGTGGTCAGGTGGAGGGGCCAGTTAGCGGAGAACGCGAAGACCCTCGCTTCGACGCACGTCTTCCCGGAACTTAACCATAACGAGACGGTCGGGTGGGAAGGCCCGGAGAAGCTGCTTAAGGATATAGCCGTCGTGATATTGAGGGACGAGAGCGAGCATCCGCGCGTCGCGAAAAGGATAGAAATAACGAAGACTATGATAGGGAAGGAAACGAAGGCCATCGAACTGCGATCGAAAGGCAGGAACCTGCTCTCGAGGATGTTCAACCTCATTAATACCGGGGATTTCGTGAGCTGTTATCTCGCGATCCTGAACGGCGTCGACCCGACGCCCGTCGAAAGGATCTCTTACCTGAAAAAGGAACTGAGCAAGTTCAGATGAAAGCCGTCATCCTCGCCGCCGGATATGCAACGCGGCTGTATCCGCTGACAAAAGACAAGCCGAAGCCGCTTTTGAACGTGGGCAGGATGACGATAGCGGACCACCTGGTCCGGAAACTCGGCGAGATACAAGAGATAGACACGATATATATAGTGACGAACCAGAAATTCCGCGGGGCGTTCGGCGATTGGCTGAAGACGGTCAGGTCCGGCAAAGAGATGGTCCTCGAGAACGACGGCAGCACGACGAATGACGACAGGCTCGGCGCAATAGGGGACATCAGGCTCGCGATAAAGAAGCAGAAGATACAAGACGACATGATCGTCCTCGCCGGCGATAATATGTTCGACTGGGAATTGAAGGGTTTCGCGGATTACGCGAAGAAGGCCCCCGGAAATTTCGCTATCGGCACATACGATATAGGGGACAGGAAGAAGGCGAATATCTACGGCGTCGTAGAAGTCGACGGAAAAGGCGACATGGTCAACTTCCTGGAGAAGCCCCAGGACCCGCCGACGTCTTTGATAGCCACGGGGATCTATTATTTCCCGGCGGGCAAATTGGGCCTCATAGAGGAATTCCTTGAAGTAGGCAATGAAAAGGACGCGCCCGGCCATTTCATACAGTGGCTGAGCAAGAAAGAGGAAGTCAGGTGTTACGTATTCAAAGGGGTATGGTACGATATTGGAGACCTGGAATCGTACCGCAGGGCTAGTTTAAGTTTCCAGGAAAAATAAAAGGAGATAAAGAAAAGAGAATGGAAAAGCGAGATTTTCTTTTTACGTCAGAGTCGGTAACCGAAGGCCATCCCGATAAGGTTTGCGACCAGATATCCGACGGCGTCCTTGACGCGGTCCTTAAGGACGACCCTAAGGGAAGAGTAGCGTGCGAAACATATGTCACGATGGGCCTTATCATTGTCGGCGGGGAGATAACCACGAAGACTTTCGTACATGTGCATGACCTCTGCCGCAACGTCCTTAAAGATATAGGTTATTCGGACCAGAAGTACGGGTTCGACTACCATACCTGCGCGATCCTGAACGCGATACACTCCCAGTCGCCCGACATCTCGCAGGGCGTTGACAAGGGCGGCGCCGGAGACCAGGGCATGATGTTCGGATACGCCTGCCGCGAGACCAAGGAACTTATGCCGCTTCCGATAATGCTCGCGCATAAACTGTCATTGAAGCTTTCCGAGGTCAGGAAGAAGGGGGTATTGAAATATCTCGGCCCGGACGGCAAATCGCAGGTCACGGTCGATTACGTGAACGGCAAGCCGAGGACGGTCACGAATGTCGTTATTGCCGCGCAGCATACCGATGAGGCGGTCGAGAAGGACGCCTTTTCCAATAAGGCGCGCAAGGATATAATCGAAAAGGTGATAAAACCGGTCGTCGGCGATTACCTTACGAAAGATACGGAATTTTTCATCAACCAGACCGGCGTC
This sequence comes from Candidatus Omnitrophota bacterium, assembly GCA_028706795.1. Classification (GTDB taxonomy): domain Bacteria; phylum Omnitrophota; class Gorgyraeia; order Pluralincolimonadales; family Pluralincolimonadaceae; genus Pluralincolimonas. Next base: position 2,324 of record JAQTVK010000161.1, read on the forward strand.
TTTTTGGTCGGCGGCCCCCAGTCTGATACGGGCATGACCGGCAGGAAGATAATCGTGGACACCTACGGCGGCTCCACCCCGCACGGCGGCGGCGCTTTCTCCGGTAAGGACCCGACGAAGGTCGACCGTTCGGCGGCCTATATGATGAGGTACGTCGCGAAGAACATCGTAGCGGCGGGCCTTGCGGACAGGTGCCAACTCCAGATCGCCTATGTCATCGGCAGGGCGGATCCGG
>JAQTVK010000023.1 GCA_028706795.1 Candidatus Omnitrophota bacterium
GGCCACAAGCAAGATTGAACTTCCTGATAACGACTTCAAGGCGCTGCTGTCTTCCCCGGAATCCGAAAAGGCAGAGGCGGTTATCCTCGGCCAGATGGAGGCCATCTTTTCGCAGGGCGTAATCCCGGCCGAAGAAAAAGAAAACCTGAAAAAACAGGACAAGCCCTTCATAACGGTCAGGAACATTGCCGGAAAAACAGAATATAGCGCCGAGGTAAAGAACCTTAAGACCCCATCCGACATCCAGAACCCCTCACAGCCTTTGTTCACCGACTCGACGCTGGCCGATAATAAACTTAAATCGGCGTTGAGGGATATCATCTCGGCAACCGTATCCGCCAACTTAAAATCGAACCTGGTCGAGACCTCCGGCCGGCGGGAGAAGACCATAGCCGGTGTGCCCGCACAGGAGAAATACATAGATGTCGTCCAAGGCGAGCTGATAGTCAACAGGGGAGAGAGGATAACGCCGTTCCATCTCGCGAAATTCGAGGCCCTGCGCGCGGCCTCGGTATCCGAACAAAGGTTCGCGCTGTCGATTCTGGGCATCTTTTTCATCGTGATCATACTTGTCATCATATCAGGCCTTTACTTAAAATATTACGAACCCCCGATCTACTCAAACAACAGGCATCTCATCCTTATGGCGGCCATGGCCGTAGTGATCACGGCGATAGGAAAGGCCATCTTCCTTTCGAACGGCCCCGCATATTTTGTGCCAGTCGCAATAGTGCCGATATTGATCGGCCTTTTGTTGGGCGTGAGGCCGGCCATAATCACCGCGGTGGTATTGAGCATCCTCGCCGGGTTGGTGGCAGGCGAAAGGTTCGATTCGACATTGACGTTCATCGCCGGAAGCGTGATCGGCATTTACACGGTGAGGGCGGTAAGGAAAAGGTCCGAGCTCTTCAAGGCCGGCATGGTAGTCGGCATTTCGAACGCTGTCTGCATCATAGGGCTGGGCATACTCAATAACCTTGAAAGCAGCGTAATATTCAAGGACGCGTCCATGTTCCTGATGAACGGCATCGCGGTCGGCATAATCATCGTGGGGACTCTCCATATATTCGAATCGCTCTTCGGGGTAACGACGAATATATCCCTGCTCGAATTGGCCGACCCGAACAATCCCCTCCTCAAGGAACTGATACTCAAGGCGCCGGGCACGTACCACCACAGCCTGATAGTGGGAAACCTCGCCGAGGCCGCCTGCGACGCGATAGGCGCGAACGGGCTCCTGGCAAGGGTAGGGTCTTACTACCACGATATCGGCAAAGTGGAGAAGTCGGAATATTTCGCCGAGAACCAGCCTATAACCGAAAGCCAGCATGACAAGCTCGCGCCGACGATGTCGAGCCTCATAATAATAAACCACGTAAAGGACGGCCTTGAAAAAGCTAAGAAGGCCGGCCTGAACGGCGCTTTAATGGATTTTATCGAGCAGCACCACGGGACGGGGCTCATATATTACTTCTATCAGAGGGCGTTGGAATCGGTAGAGGACCTCAATAAACTTGAGGAAGAAGGGTTCCGCTATCCGGGCCCGAAACCACAGACCAAGGAGACGGCAATAGTCCACCTGGCAGACTCGGTCGAGGCAGCGTCGCGGACCCTGCCGAACCCGACCCCGGCGAACCTTGAGGAACTCGTCCGCCGGATAATAAACAATAAATTTATCGACGGCCAGCTGGACGAGTGCAACCTTACTTTAAAGGACCTCAATATAATAGCCGTCACTTTCACCAAGGTCCTGACAGGCGTATACCACACACGTGTCCAGTACCCTAACGGCAAGGAATAGGGCGGTGGTTAAGACGGGCCGCGTCGCCGTACTGACAGAACGTGTAAGGCTGCCGTTCCCGAAAAAGACAGCCATAAAGTGCGCCGAAAAAATATTGTCGATGGTCAAGGCGAAGAAGGGCCGCGTCTGCATACTTTTTACCGATGACGCGGGGATAAAAAAGCTGAACAAGAAATACATGAAGAGGGATAAGAGCACCGATGTGCTGGCCTTCGAGACAGGGGATATCGCCATATCGGCGGAGACGGCCGGAAAAAACTCGGAGCGTTTCGGTTCTACGGAGGCGGACGAATTGAAATTATACATGGCACACGGGTTACTTCATCTCTCCGGATACGACGATACCTCCCCATCTAAAAGAAAAAAGATGAGAAGGGCTGAAGGAAGGATACTCCAGGGATTATGAAAAAGCGCGGGCTTACAGATTCTTTCAATTACGCGATCCAGGGGTTGAAACATACCCTCAAGACCCAACGGAATATGCGCATCCATTTCGTGATAGGCGCGGCAGTCATAATACTCGGGTTGGTCGTGGGGCTCTCACCCGTGGAGTTCATCCTGCTCTTGAGCGCCATAACGCTGGTGATAGTAGCGGAGATGTTCAATACGGCCTTAGAACTGGCTGTCGATATGTTCACCAAGGAATTCCACCATATGGCCAAGCTGGCGAAGGATATCGCGGCTGGGTGCGTATTCGTCACGTCCGTTTACGCTGTCGTAGTCGGATACCTGATCTTCTTCAGGCCGGTAAAATTATTAGACCTCTCTGAAGGCATCTCCCGCATCAGGGAATCGCCGTGGCATATCACTTTCATCGCCCTCGTCACCGTGATCTCCGCGGTGATAATAATTAAGATTTTATTGAGGAGGGGGACGCCGCTCAGGGGCGGTTGGCCCAGCGGCCATTCGGCGCTCGGTTTCTCAGTCTTTACCGTGATAACCCTGCTCTCCCAGAACGGGGTGATTTCGGCGCTGGCCTTCCTGTTGGCGTTGCTGCTGGCTATATCGAGGGTGAGGAAAGGGCTGCATACGGCATGGGAAGCTATAGCCGGTTCGGTGATCGGGATACTAGCCACGCTGCTTATATTTAAACTTTTATACTTGGGCTGATATGTTCACAAGCATCAGAAAAAATTTTATCACGGGCTTCGCGGTAATGCTCCCGGCCTTAATAACCATCTGGCTGGTAAAATTCGCCGTGGATAAGACAAACTATTTCCTTCTTGAGCCGATAGCGGATTTCCTGAGGCCGTTCATCCTTGACAGTGCCATCCTCGAATATATAGCAAAGGTCCTTACCCTTGTCTTTCTTGTAGCCATTATTTCGCTCATAGGTTTCGGCACAAGGATCTTATTTTTAAGGAGGTTCTTTTCTTTTTGGGAAAAAAATGTTTCCCAGCTGCCGATGATAGGCAAGGTCTACGGCGCCATAAAAGAGATGAGCCATGCCATCCTCGGCCAGTCGAAGAGCATATTTACCAGGGTCGTGCTTGTCGCGTTCCCCAGGCCGGGCATCTACGCCATAGGGTTCGTGACATCTGAGGGCAAGGGAGAGCTCCAGGACAAGACCGTGTCAAGGGTAACAAACGTCTTTGTCCCGACTTCGCCTAATCCTACTTCGGGATTTTTACTTCTTGTGCCGGAAGAGGAAATGATAAAACTGGACATGAGCGTGGAGGAAGCGCTTAAACTGGTCATCTCGGGAGGGATCGTCCCGCTACCCGAAAGGGTCACAATAAAGAAGAAGGATGGCAATACAGACAACTGAGGCCATTGTCCTGAACAGGCGGGACCTCAGAGAGACCAGCATATTAGCGACTTTTTATTCCAGGGATTTCGGGAAAATAAAAGGGGTCCTTAAGGGGATCCGCGGCGACAGGTCGAAATACGGGAGTTTCGCCGAATTGTTCACCCTGAACAAGATAGTGTTCTATGAAAAAACGAAGAGCGACTTCCAGAATATCACCCAGTGCGACCTGGCCGACGGGTTTTTCGGAATACGCAAAAACTTAAGCTCTATAGCGTACGCGACGTACCTGGTCGAGCTGGTCGATGAGCTGACCGAGCCGGCCGAAAAGAACGACGGGATATACGGACTCCTCCTTAACTCGCTGAGGCTGCTGGCTAAAGGATCGGAACCGACGAAGATAGCCCGGGTATTCGAGATCCGCCTGTTGACGCTTTTGGGTCTCGGCCCGGCCGCCGAAGGCAGCAACGTAGGCGGGATCAAGGTATCGCCGGGGACAGCCCAGACTTTCAACCGGCTTAAGAACGCGGCTTGGGACTCGTTGTTGAAGTTCAGGATATCGAAGTCGATAGAGCAGGAGTTGGGTTCGCTCGTGGACAAACTCCTGGCATCGCATCTTGACAGGCCGCTGAGGTCAAGAAAATTCCTTAACGAGATAAAGAGGCTGAATAGACGGGAGTAAGGCCGGGAACAACTTGATATTTTATCCGATCTGTGATACCTTATTTAACCTATGCTTAAATTAAAAAAACCATGAACGAAAACCTGATGGACAAAGTCGTTTCACTATGCAAGCGCCGGGGTTTCATTTTCCAATCATCCGAGATCTACGGCGGCTTGAGCAATACCTGGGACTACGGCCCCTACGGCGCCGAGCTGAAGAACAACCTTAAGCGCTCCTGGTGGAAGTCCGTCGTTTACGGACGGGATGACGTATACGGGATGGACGCGGCGATCCTCATGAATCCCAGGGTTTGGCAGGCCTCGGGCCACGTAGAGAATTTTTTCGACCTGAAGAGCGACTGTAAGTCGTGCAAGAAAAGGTTTAAGGCCGAGGCCCTTGGAGGGAGCAAAAAATGCCCGGAATGCGGCGGCGAATTGACCGAAGCGCGGCCGTTCAACCTGATGTTCAAGACATACCAGGGCGTGGTGGAAGACTCGGCGAACGCTATATATCTCCGGCCCGAGACAGCGCAGGGGATGTTCGTGAATTTCATGAATATCCTGGACACAAGCCATCCGAAACTGCCTTTCGGCCTGGCACAGATCGGAAAGGCGTTCCGCAACGAGATAACGCCCGGCAACTTCACTTTCCGCACGCGCGAGTTCGAACAGATGGAGATAGAATATTTTGTCCGCCCCGAAGAAGCGGATAAAAAGCTGGATGAATGGGTCGAAGCGCGTTTTAACTGGTACCTCGGCTTAGGCATCAAGAAAGACAATTTACGCCTCCGTCCCCACGGCAAGAAAGAGCTGGCCCATTACGCCAAGGCCTGCACCGATATAGAATATAATTTTCCTTTCGGCTGGAGCGAACTGGAGGGCATTGCTAACCGAACGGATTTCGACCTTAAGCAGCACAGCAAGGCAAGCGGCCAGGAGCTCCAATATTTTGACGCTGCGACAAAAGAAAAATTCTATCCCTATATCATTGAACCTTCCGGCGGAGTAGACAGGAGCGTCCTGGCGTTACTGGTGGATGCGTATAACGAAGAGAAGGTCAAAGATGATATGCGGGTAGTCTTAAAACTGGATAAAGACCTGGCTCCTGTAAAGGTTGCGGTACTGCCGCTTTTAAGGAACCGCCCGGAAATAGTCGAGCTGGCAAAAGGGATCACGAAGGACCTCAAAAAGAGCATGGTCACGGTATACGACGATACAGGCGCGATCGGCAAGCTTTACCGCCGGCAGGACGAAGTAGGCACTCTTTACTGCGTGACCGTGGACGTGCAATCGCTGGAAGATAAACAGGTGACGGTGCGCCAAAGGGACACGATGCAGCAGGAACGGGTTCCCATCGATAATTTAAAGGGCTATTTGGAAGAAAAGCTACGATAGACAACTAAGAAAGGGGGAGTTGTAAAGCAATGGCAACAAAGTCAAAGGGGAGAAAAAAATACGTTTATTCTTTCGGAGGCGGCAAGGCCGACGGGAACGAAAGCATGAAAAATCTCCTGGGTGGCAAAGGCGCCAACCTTGCGGAGATGGCCGGCCATAAGGACTTAAAGCTGCCCGTTCCTCCGGGATTCACCATAACCACCGAAGTCTGCACATATTATTACCAGAACAAGAGGACATATCCCGCGGCGCTCAAGGAGCAGGTGAATAAGGCGCTTGTACAGGTCGAAAAATTAATGGGCAGGAAGTTCGGCGATCCGGCCAAACCTCTTTTGGTCTCAGTCCGTTCCGGCGCGCGAAAATCGATGCCCGGCATGATGGAGACGGTACTAAACGTCGGCCTGACCGAGAAGACGATACCCGGCCTCATCAAGCAGAGCGGCGGGAATACCCGTTTCGTATACGACGCGTACCGCAGGCTGATAACTATGTATTCGGACGTCGTCATGGAAAAAGCCGCGGGCATCGAACCGGCTGACGATATGGGTATCCGCAAGCAGCTCGAAAGGATAATGGATAAATTAAAGAGGGAAAAAGGATATTCCAGCGACACGGATATGACCGCCGATGACCTGAAGGTGATCTGCAACCAGTACAAGGCAAAGATAAGGGAAGTCCTGAAGAAGGAATTCCCCGACGACCCGATGGAACAGATGTGGGGCGGGATCGGAGCGGTATTCGCCTCATGGAACGGCAAGCGCGCTATCAGCTACCGCCGCATCGAAGGGATACCCGACGAATGGGGTACTGCCGTAAACGTCCAGACGATGGTATTCGGGAACATGGGCGAGGATTCGGCTACAGGCGTCGCGTTCACCCGCAACCCCGGCAACGGCGAGAACGGTTTCTACGGGGAATACCTTATTAACGCGCAGGGCGAGGATGTGGTCGCGGGCATCCGCACTCCCGGGCCTATAAACGGCTATTCAAAATCAGAACATAATAAATCCTTAAAGACGCTTGAAGAGGTAATGCCGAAGATCTACAAGGAACTGGCCGACTTCCGCAGGCGCCTTGAAAAACATTATCATGACATGCAGGATATCGAGTTCACGATAGAAAAGGACAGGTTATTCATGCTGCAGTGCCGCTCCGGGAAACGCAACGGGCCGGCGGCTGTCCGCATGGCTATAGACATGCTCAAGGAAAAATTGATCGATAAGAATGCCGCCGTGATGAGGGTGACCCCGTCGCAGCTCGACGAGCTTTTGCATCCCATCATCGACCCGAAAGTCGAATTGGCTCACAAGCCTATGGCGAAAGGCCTTCCGGCCGGGCCGGGCGGCGCGTGCGGCCAGATAGTATTTTCCGCGAATGACGCGGTCGAATGGAGGAAGCAGGGCAAAAAAGTGATCCTTGTCCGCGAGGAGACCAACCCCGAGGACGTCGAAGGCATGAGGGCGGCGGAAGCGATACTTACGGCGCGCGGCGGAATGACCTCGCACGCGGCGCTCGTCGCGCGCGGCTGGGGGAAATGCTGCGTCGTAGGCTGCGGCACGCTCCATGTCGATTACGATAAAAAAGAAGCCAAGGCTGACGGTAAAGTATTAAAAGAGGGCGACTGGCTCACCTTAAACGGGACCAAGGGAAACGTCTATGAAGGCAAGCTGCCGATGATGGACGCCTCCTCGGAGAACCAACTGCTCAATGATTTCCTCAGGGTCTGCGACTCCATCAAGAAACTCGGAGTAAGGACGAATGCCGATACGCCGGAAGACGCTGCAAGGGCGCGCCAGTTCGGTGCGAAAGGCATCGGCCTCTTCAGGACAGAACATATGTTCTACGGAAAAGGTTCCGATGAGCCGCTCTTCTTATTAAGGAAGATGATAGTTTCGAAGACCTTGGACGAGAGGAAGAAGGCGATAAACGAGCTCTTCCCTTACGTCAAGAAAGACATCAAAGGCACGATCGAGGCGATGGACGGCTACCCTGTCGTCATAAGGCTGCTAGACCCGCCGCTGCACGAGTTTGTGCCGCGCGAGAAGGAGAAGCTTGAACAGCTCGCCAAGGACTTGAACATTTCCATGGACGAGCTATCAAAGCGCGCCGAGAACCTGCATGAGTCGAACCCGATGATGGGACACCGCGGCGTGCGTTTGGGCGTAACCTATCCCGAAGTGAGCGAGATGCAGATCCGCGCCATATTCGAATCTGCGGCCGAGCTCATAAAGGAAGGCAAGAAGCCTTATCCCGAAATAATGGTGCCGGTCGTCTGCGATGTGAAAGAGCTCGATGACCAGCTCGTGATAGCGAAAAGGGTATATGCCGAAGTCCTTGAGAAATATAACCTCAAATCGATAAAGCACATGTTCGGGACAATGATCGAGATACCGAGGGCCGCGATAGTAGCCGATAAGCTCGCAGCGGTGGCCCAGTTCTTCTCGTTCGGGACCAACGACATGACACAGATGGGTTTCGGTTTCTCGCGCGATGACATCGGCGGATTCCTCCCGGATTACCTGAAGAAGGGGATACTCCCGGACGACCCGTTCCAGACGATCGACCAGGAAGGTATAGGAGAGATAATCAAGATAGGCATCGAGCGGGGCAGGAAAGGCCGCAAGGACCTCGAGGTCGGCATCTGCGGTGAACACGGCGGCGATCCCCGTTCCGTGGAGTTCTGCCATAAGGTCGGCATGGATTACGTCAGTTGTTCACCGTTCCGCGTGCCTATAGCAAGGCTTGCCGCGGCGCAGGCAGTACTTAAGGAGAAATAATAACGGCCATGGAACCGATCAAGGCGTATCTTAAGGATATAGAGAAGATACCGCTTTTGACCGCCGAAGAAGAAATAGAGCTGTCAAAGCTGGCAAAAAAAGGCGACGCCAAGGCTGAGAAGAGGATGATACAATCTAACCTCCGTCTTGTCGTCAGTATCGCGAAGAAATACAGCTACTTCGGCGTCCCGTTGCTTGACCTTATAGAAGAGGGCAACCTCGGCCTGATGAAGGCCGTAAAAAAGTTCAACCCCAAGAAGGGGTTCCGTTTCTCGACTTACGCCGCGTGGTGGATAAAACAATACATCCTTCGCGCGGTCGCCAACCAGGGAAAGACGGTCAGGATCCCGGTCTACATGATGGAGCTGACATCTAGATGGAAGAAGACTATCGAAAAACTCTCACAGAAATTGGGAAGGAAACCTGCGACCGCCGAGATAGCGAAGTCGATGAGGATACCGGTAAGGAAGGCCCTGGAGCTCGAGACAGTAATGACGCAGCCGACCTCACTCGAATCACCGGTAGGCGAGGACGACAGCGGGACCATGATGGACCTTATCGAGGATACCAGGGCGTCTTCGGCCAGCGAGGAGTTATCTAACTTCCTCCGCCAGGAGAAGATCACGGACCTTTTCAAGAAGATGAACAAGAGGGAACAGGAGATACTCAACATGAGGTTCGGCCTCAAGGACGACGTTCCCCACACGCTCGAAGAGGTGGCTGACAAATTCAAGATAACGAGGGAGAGAGTAAGGCAGATAGAAGAGGCGGCATTAAGAAAACTCAGGAAGAACATGACGACCCAGGAGATGCAATAATGGACAAATCCAAGATCGTTGAAGAGTTGAAAAACTCGATCCGCGATATACCCGACTTCCCGAAGAAGGGCATAATTTTCAAGGATATCACGACTCTCCTCAAAGACGGCAAGAAGTTCCAGGAGGCGATAGACTGCCTCGTTGAAAGATATAAGGGGAAAAAGATAGACAAGGTCGTCTCGATCGAGGCGAGGGGCTTCATATTCGGCAGCGCCTTAGCCTATAAACTCGGCGCAGGCCTTGTACCTGTACGGAAAAAGGGCAAACTGCCGCATGAGACGCACAGGGTCGAGTACGCATTGGAATACGGGACCGATTCGCTCGAGATACACAAAGACGCGGTAAACCCCGGCGACAATGTCCTGCTGGTCGACGACTTGCTGGCGACAGGCGGCACGATGAGCGCCGTATCCGGCCTCATCGAAAAGATGGGGGGCAAGATAGTCGAGGTCGCTTTCCTCATCGAATTGACATTCCTTAAGGGCCGCGAACGCCTTAAGGGCAGGCAGATCTTTTCTTTAATAGAATTTTAATTCCCGGGCCTGTAGCTCATCTGGATAGAGCAGCGGTTTCCTAAACCGCGTGCGGGAGGTTCGAGTCCTCTCAGGCCCACCAGATATA
>JAQTVK010000162.1 GCA_028706795.1 Candidatus Omnitrophota bacterium
CTCATTTCCCACTACCACAAGGGAAGATATCGATATGGTGAGTTTCCTCGTCTCCAAGGGCGCGGACCTCCATCTCGTATCGTCGTATTTGAGGAGAGAGTTGACCGATAAGGAGCTCGGCCTGCTGGCCCTGCTTATCCAGTCAACCGAGGTGCATGTCATAAACAGCGTCCATGTCGCGATCGCGGCGATAACGAGCGAACAATACGTCGACGACCTGAGCCTCCTGGCGCATAAGCTCGAAGAGGCCGAGAATTTCAACCTCATCTTCGTGATGGTCCAGACGAGGGATAAGGTGCAGTTCATCGCGCGCAGCGGCCTGCCTTTCGTGAATGTCGCTAAGGCCGCGGCCCTGTTCGGGGGAGGAGGCCATCCTTCGGCCGCAGGCGCCGTGATCAGGGATATGAACCTGGCGGAAGCGAAGGCGAAACTTATCGAATACCTGCGTTCCCACATACATTCCGATATAAAAGCAAGAGAACTGGTAACCGGAAAACCTGTCGAGCTGGATATAGACGAGCCTGTGAGCGCGGCTAGGGAAAAACTGGCCAAGGCGCTCTCCGAATACGCGGTCGTCAAAGTCAACGGGCGGCTGGAAGGGATAGCCGCTCTTAAGGACCTCGACAGGGCGGTATCTCTCGGTTTCGGGCACGCGCGCGTCAAGGGCTATATGTCGCGCAAGATCTTTCCCGTGAAACCGGATACCTCGGTTTACGCGATACAGGACATGATCCAGCAGAAGGAAGTGGGCTGTGTTCCCGTCTTCGACGGCGATGATCTTCTGGGGCTCGTTACGAGGTCTGACATCCTGCGCGCTTTCCACGGAAGGCTATTTGCCGCGCCGGCCGGAAAGGACCTGAAAGATGAGCGCAGGGTCACGGTTAATCTCACTCCGCGGATAAAGAAGGCGTTCCCGGGCAAGATGGCCGAGTTGTTGAGGTTCGCAGGCAGGCTTGCCGGGGAGATGGAATTTACCGCTTTCGCGGTCGGCGGGTTCGTAAGGGACCTCCTGCTGGGGGTAACGAATTTCGATGTCGATATAGTCATAGAAGGGAATGCGATAGAATATGCGAAAAGGCTCTCAAAGGATCTTTGCGGCGTATACGTATACCATAAGAGGTTCGGGACTGCGACCGTATTCTTCCCGTGCCCGGCCGGGATAGCGCCTTCCAAATCTTGCGGAGGGAAGTTCAAGATAGACATCGCCATGACCAGGACAGAGATATATGAACGGCCGGCCGCGCTTCCCACGGTAAAGTTCGGCCCGATAGAGAACGACCTTTACAGGCGCGATTTCACGATAAACGCGATGGCGTTCAGGCTCGGCAGGCAGCATTTCGGGGAATTGCTCGACCCGTTCCACGGCAGGATAGATCTCAAGGAAGGCGTGATAAGGGCACTGCACGACCTGAGTTTCGTCGATGACCCGACAAGGATCTTCAGGGCCGTCAGGTTCGAACAGCGCTTCGATTTCAGGATAGAGCCGCACACCGAGGGCCTGATAAAAAAGGCGGTCGGCCTGAAGATGGTAGACCGGACGCAGAAACAGAGGATACGGGAGGAGCTTATTGCTATCCTCTCGGAAGAGAAGCCGCTTAAGGCGGTCAAGCGGCTTTCGGAATTGAATGAATTGCGGTTCATAGACCCGGACCTGAAATTAAAGAAGAGCACCGTCTCACTTTTTAATTCCGCGGACGAGGCGCTGTCATGGTACGATAATGTGCACACGGGCAAAAGGCACGCGCTTGAACGCTGGCTCGTATACTTGGCTGTCCTCCTGGATGAGCTGGACACGGCGCGGATAAAAAAGATCTGCGGGGATTTCGTCTTCAGGAAGGCAGATGCGGCGAAGCTCATCTCCTACAAGAAAGACGCCGGGAAGATCTTGGCCGGCTTATCAAAAAAAGAAAAATTGAGGCCGAGCGAGGTCTATGGGCATCTAGAGGGGCTTTCGCATGAGGCGATGGTAGCGCTCATGGCGAAGACGCGTTCGCAGGCGGCGAGGAGGCGGATAGTCTCCTATATGACCAAATATGCGCACGTGAAGCTGGACCTGCGCGGCGATGACCTCAAGAAGGCGGGGATCGAGCCGGGGCCGCGTTTTAAGGAGATCATCAGGAAGACGCTCCACGCAAAGCTGGACGGTAAGATAAAGACAAAGGACGGGGAATTGGCATTCGCCCTGCAACATTACAGGAGATGACAACATGGGTATAAGGCCGGAACGCATCGCGAGCGAGATGAGGGAGATAATCTCGGTCATAATAAGCGAGGAGCTTAAAGACCCTCGCATAGGTTTCATCACGGTAACGAGGGTAGAGGTGACGCCCGATATAAGGAACGCTAAGGTCTATTTCAGTTTATTGGGCGGAAAAGAAGATAAGGAGAGCGCGGCCGAAGGCCTTAATTCTGCCGCAGGTTTCATACGCAAGACCCTTGGGGAGAGGATGAGGTTCAAATTCGTGCCGGAGCTGCTCTTCAGGCTCGATGAGTCCGCGGAATACAGCATCCACCTGAACGAGATATTCGAAAAGATAC
>JAQTVK010000024.1 GCA_028706795.1 Candidatus Omnitrophota bacterium
GCGCCCTCCCCCAAAGGCGTCGATATGGCCGCTATGGTATCTTCCGCGTCCATCCTATAATGTTTTTTCATTCAGCACGCTCTTCCTGCCTAAATATTTTAACGCTTCGCCCGCCACAAACAACGAACCTGTGATGAGTATGAGGTCTCCCTCTCCCGCGTGGCGCCGCGCCAGTTCCACGGCTTCCCTGACATTGAGAGTCGCCACCGATCTCTTCTCGTAATCCGGGAAACCCTTCCGGATCTTATCGGGTGATATGGCCCGCGGAGTATCGGCCCTCGTGAAAAATATCTCGGCCGCGAGAGGGAAAAGGTTGCGCGCCATCCCCTTGGTGTCTTTCCCGGAAGAAACGCCGAAGACCAGGTAGAGTTTCTTGTAAGTAAAGATGCCGGTTACCGCTTCCCTGAGCGCCCGCGCCGACGCCTCGTTCTGCGCGCCGTCGACTATTATCCACGGGGTTTTTGAAACTACCTGGAGCCTGCCCGGCCAATTGACGTTCCTTATGCCGCAGGTTATATTATGCGAACATACCGTTATGCCGCGCGCCCTCAGGGACTCTATTATCCCTATTGCAGCCGCGGCGTTTCCGGCCTGGTGCCTTCCGAGCAGAGGGGTGGTAAGTAAGGCGTATTCGCCGTATAAGCCGCGGACATTGAAGGTCTGCTCTTCCGGGCTCGCCGTAAGCGGCTCGTAAGATATATCCCTGCCGACGAGATAGAGTTTGGCTTTCCTGTCGGCGACAGCCTTGCGTATGCAATTCAATACCGCCGGCTCCTGTTCGGCGGAGACGACGATGGAATTCTCTTTTATTATGCCGCACTTTTCCTTCGCGATCGCCTCGACGGTCTTCCCGAGCCTGTCCGTATGGTCGAGGCTTACCGGGGATATCCCTATCGCGAGCGGGTCGAGCGTATTCGTGGCGTCGAGCCTGCCGCCCATCCCGACCTCTATTACGGCAATATCTGTTTTCTTTATACTGAAGAAGAGGAACGCCAGCGCCGTATAGACCTCGAAGAAGGAAGGTGGCCCGAACTTGGATGATTTTGAAAAATTGTCGAGGAATTTTTTTATCCTCGCCACGAGGGCCGCGACCTCGGCCTCCTCGATATTCCTTTCCCTGGGAAAGGATATCCTTATGCGCTCCTTGAAATCCATGAGATGCGGGGATGTGTACAGGCCGGCCTTAATCCCGCCCTCTTTCAGCATCGAATAAACGAACGCGCAGGTCGAGCCCTTGCCCTTAGTCCCTGATATGTGTATCGACCTGAAATTGCGCTGAGGGTTGCCCAACCCGTCGAGAAGGGCCTGCATCCTGCCCAATTTCATCGCGGAGCGGTAATTGAATACGGTGCGTTTCTCGTAGTCTATAAATGAATCGAGGTATTTTAGCGCTTCCTGATATGTCATCTGGGGTTAATGCCTGAAATGCCTCACGCCGGTCATCACCATCGCGATCCTGGCCTTATCCGCGGCCTTGACCGAATCCTCGTCTTTTATCGACCCGCCGGGCTGTATTATTGCGGATATACCGGCTTTTCCCGCCAATTGCACCGAATCCGGCTTCGGGAAGAACCCGTCGGTAGCGAGGCAGGAATCCTTTGTGTTCTTCCCCGCTTTCCTGATGGCTATCCTCGCCGAATCGACCCTGCTCGGCTGCCCGCCTCCTATGCCTACCGTCTTCTCCCCTTTAGCGATGACTATCGCGTTCGACCTGACATGCTTTGCAACCTTCCAGGCAAAAAGCAGGGATTTGACCTGGCTATCCGAAGGGCTTTTCTTTGTCACTGTTTTCAGGTCAGACCTTCCGATCCCGAGCGCATCCTGCTCCTGCAGCAGCATCCCGCCCTCGATCTTCTTTACGTCGCAGGAATAGGTGCCGCGTTCCGGCCCTTTGCCCATATCTTTATATTCGATTATCCGCACGTTTTTCTTCTCGGCCAGGACCTTGAGTGCGCCGGCCTCATAACCGGGGGCGATTATGCATTCCAGGAAACCCGAATCGGATATCGCCTTCGCGGTCTTTACGTCGACTCTCCTGTTGAGGCCGACTATGCCGCCGAACGCCGAAAGGGTGTCGCACGCGAAAGCGTCCTTATACGCCCGGTCGAGCCTGGCGGAGGAAGCGACCCCGCACGGGGAATTATGTTTGACGACGCACGCGGTAGGGGCGTCGAAATCCTTTACTATCTGGACCGCGGAGTGCAGGTCGAGGAAGTTGTTGAACGAGAGTTCCTTGCCGTGGAGCTGTTTCATGTTACCGAAACCGTAAGCCGGCTTTACCGCATCGGCGTAGAAAGCGGCCTTCTGGTGCGGGTTTTCGCCGTAACGCAGGCCCTGCGCCCTCTCGAAGACCATATGCAGCAGGTCGGGGAATTTATCTTTCGTGCGCCCGATGCGTCCGCTCAGGAACGCGTAGATCGCGGCATCATACTTGGCTGTGTGGCCGAAGGCTTCTAGCGCGAGGGTCTCGCGAGTATCATACGAAAGCGAACAATCGTTCTTCTGCAATTCCATGAGGACGCAGAGGTACCTGTCCGGGTTGCATAAGACGGCGACATCATCGAAGTTCTTGGCAGCCGAACGTATCATTGCCGGCCCGCCTATATCTATCATCTCTACGGCCGCATCGAGCTTTACCCTGGGATTCCTGACCGTATCCTCGAACGGGTAGAGGTTCACGACGACCATGTCGATCAGGCCTATTTTGTGCTTCCTGGCCTGGGACATGTGCTCTTTGTCGCCGCGACGCGCGAGTATCCCGCCGTGGATCTTGGGGTGCAGGGTCTTCACGCGCCCGCTCAGCATCTCGGGAGAACCCGTCACATCCGAAACGGCGCGGATCTTTATCCTGTTCTCCTTAAGTACCTTCGCGGTCCCGCCTGTCGAAATGATCTCTACTCCAAGCCTTTCAAGCCCCTTGGCGAAATCGACAATGCCCTTCTTGTCGGAAACGCTGATAAGCGCTCTCTTTATCCTGGTCATCTATCGCTCCTGTTTTGGGATACTTCTAGGTAGGCTAATATTTTAGCAGGTTTAGTTCCTGCCTGTAAAGCTGGATTTCACGGCGGAGGGAGGTTATCTCTTCTTCGAGAGGCGCCAGTTCCTGCCTCGACTTCTCCACATTACCCTGCAGTTCGGCTTGTTCCTGCGTTGAGAGGCTTAATTTCTTGTTATCGAGCAGTCCCTTCTGGTTTTTTATCGAACTCCTGATAGATGATGCCCGCGCCTCCTTGCCGGCCAGCTTCACCTTCAGTTCTTCGGTCTTGCTGTTTATCTTCTGCCTCTCGGGGTCAAGGTTGGCGTTCAGGTCGTGGGTCTTCGCGTAGAGGTCCTTCCTCGCGGCCTTGAGCTCCTCTTCGAGTTCCATTATCTTTGAGTTTATCTCACCCTGTTTCGCGCGGAATTCGCCGTTCATCGTCTCTATCTGGGAATCTATCTGGGCCTTTTTATCGAGGACGGATTTAAAAGAAGGATCGAATTCGAGCAGGGCGGCCTTTATCTCTTCCGGTTTCTGTTGGGGGCCGCATCCCAGGAATAATAACGGCAGGACGGCTGTCGCGGCGATCAATATGGCTAGTTTTTTCGCGCCCATGTTTATCATTATGCGGCGGCTGGTTTTGTCTCGGCCGTCTTTACTTCCTTCTTGGCGGGTTTACCCTGAACGCCGAAGGGCTTGCCCTGATGATTGACCCTCACCACTTCGCCTTCCTCGACGGGTTCATGATAGGTGAATATCTGGCCGGCGAAATTCCTTAAGGTGAAGGAACCCTTTGCCTGCGATATGACGTAATTCGGCGCCACGGGTATCTTCCCGCCCCCGCCGGGCGCGTCGACGACGTACGTAGGGACCGCGTAACCCGATGTATGGCCGCGCATCTTCTCCATTATATTTATCCCGGTCGCTATCGGCGTCCTGAAGTGGCTTATGCCTTTTGCCGGGTCGCACTGGTAAATATAATACGGCCTGACCCTGGTCTTAAGGAGTTCGTGCATGAGCCTGCGCATCGTCGACGGCCTGTCATTCACGCCTTTTAACAGGACCGTCTGGCTGCCGAGCGGCACGCCCGCGTCCGCGAGCATATCGCACGCCTTCCTGCAGCGTTTCGTCAGTTCCTTCGGATGGTTGAAATGGAGCGATACCCATACCGGGGAATATTTCTTAAGCACCGATACCAGGCTCTCGGTCACCCTCATCGGGACAGTGACCGGCATCCTTGTCCCGATGCGGACGAATTCGACGCTCGGTATCGCCTTTAAATTCTTGATGATATCGTCCAATGTCTCATCCGGGAGCATGAGAGGGTCCCCTCCGGAGATCAGGACGTCGCGTATCCTGCGGTTGGACCTTATATATTCATATGCCTTCTCGAAATTCTGCGGGCTGGTCAGGTGCGCCTCGGAGCCTACGATCCTCCTCCTCGTGCAATGGCGGCAATACATCGCGCACTTTTCGGTCGCAAGCAGGAGCACCCTGTCCGGGTACCTGTGGACGAGCCCGGGGACAGGCGAGTCCTTGTCCTCGCCGCACGGGTCTTCCATGTCAAAAGCCGAGACCTCGAACTCCTCGGCGGTGGGTATCGCCTGTTTTCTTATGGGGCAGGTCGGCCTCATCTCATCTATAAGGGAAAGCCAATAAGGCGTGATCGCCATAAGGAGCCGGCCCTTCGACCGTTTCACCCCGATCTCTTCGGACGGGGTAAGCTTCAGGACCTCTTTCAGGCCGTCATATGTCATGATCCTGTTCTTTATCTGCCAATGCCAATCCTCCCAATCGCTTTCCGGGACATCTTTCCAATGTTCAGACAACGGATTAGAGGCGTTTATCAACGTGAGCTCCTTTCTTGTAGGGCCAGGCTCTTGCTTTTGTTGTGTCTTTCGAGGGCGACTTCCACTATCCTGTTCATAAGGTCGCCGTAATTAAGCCCCGCGCATTTCGCGATGTACGGGAAATTGGAATCTATAGGGTCTAACCCGGGCAAGGGGTTTACTTCCAATACATAAGGCACGCCATCTTTGCCGAGCATTATGTCCACCCGCGAAAGGTCGACGCATCCGATGGTATGGAACGCCTTAAGCGCGGTCTCCTTGACCAGCTTCTCCTCGGCCCTGCTCAACCTGGCCGGGCAGTGCCAGTTCGGGCTCAGCCCCCTGCTCTCTTCAACCTCTTTCTCGAACTCCTTCACCTTCCATGTATAGAAAAATTCGCCCGAGGCCTTGCAGTTGGAAAAATCTATCTCGAGCACCGGCATCGCGGTCGGCGGATAATTACCAAGAATGCCGACAGTAAGCTCCTTGCCGTCTATGAATTCCTCGACGAGGATCTGCTGCTGGTAGACGCGCGCCGTCTTCTCGACCTCGCGGATGAGCTCCGCCCTGTTGCGGACGACGCTGGCCATCGTTATGCCTTTGCCGGAACCTTCGCTGTTCGGCTTTGTTATCAAAGGATACATGAGCCCTTCGTCGGATACCTCCGACGGATCGGTGATCAGCCTGTATTTAGGCGTCGGTATGCCCGCCTGCCCGAAAAGTTTCTTCGTGAGTGTCTTGTTCAGCGAGACGCTTAAGGCGAGGATGCCGGAACCCGTATACGGTATCCCCAGGAAATCGAGTATCGCCGGCACCTGCGATTCCCTCGATTCGCCGTTAAGCCCCTCGGCTATGTTAAATACGATATCCGCTTTATTGTTCTGGAACCAGTTCAAAAGCCCCTTGTCCGCCTCGACCAGGAAAACCTCTTTGCCTCCGGCGCGCAGGCCGTCGGCTATCGCCTTTATCGTCTCCTTGCTGTCAAACTCCGAATAAAAATCATCAGGCAGGCCTGTGTTGTCGGTCTTCCTCTTCAGGTTATATGTAAGCGCTACTTTAAGTCCCATTTATACCATCCCGTACCTTTCTAACGCGTGATCGAGTATCCTGTTTATTATGCAGTTATATGAGATCCTCATATTCCTTGCTACCGTCATGAAGACATCCTCGGTTGAGAGCGACGGCAACGGGTTGATCTCGAGCACGAACGGGTTGCCGTTCTTATCCACCCTTATATCAACCCTCCCGAAGTCGCGGCATTCTACCGCCTTATAGGCCTTCAAGGCCACATCCTTGAGCTTCCTGTCGAGGTCCCGGGTGATCTTTGCCGGGCATACATAGCTTAGCGTGTCCGACTTTATCCTCGAAAAGGTATAGCAGAGGTCGCCGAGGTTTGTCTTGCCGTCTATGCTGATCTGGACCGTTGGGAGCACTTCCGGGTCTTCGGTGCCTATGATAGGCACGGTAAATTCCGAGCCGGTAATAAATTTTTCGACGAGTGCCGGCTGCTTATAAGTCCGTATTACCCAATCCGCCCGCCTCTTGAGCTCGCGGACGTCCTTTACGATAGATTTATCGCTTATCCCCTTGCTCGAGCCTTCCTGCTTCGGCTTTACTATCAGGGGATAACCTATCCCCACGCCGTCGATATTCCTTATATCGGAAACTTCGAAGAACGCGGGCGTAGGTATGCCTTCGGAGATGAGGACCTTCTTTGCCACTATCTTGTCGAGCGTAAGTCCCAGCGTTAGCCCGTCGCCCCCGACGAACGGGATACCCGCCATCTCCAATATCACGGGCACCTCGGATTCCCTGTTGCGGCCGGTTACGCCTTCAGCGATATTGAAGACGATGTCGACGTCGAGCTTCTTCAGCCGGCGCAGGAGATTACGCACGTTGCCGATCTTCACGACCTTGTGGCCGCCGGATTCTATAGCGCCCTTTATCACGTCGATGGTATCCGGATGGTCGAATTCGGCATTGGCGTCTTCCGGGTCGCCTTTTTTTAATACATAGTCGGGCTTGACGTCGTAGGTCAACCCCACTATTTTACCCCGTACCTTTGAGGTACGGGGCTTGTGCCCCATTCCGCGTTTCACCCCAACATTTGCCATAATTTATCTTCCCAAGGTATAAAAAAAGAAGGGACTTCCCCGTTTAGAAGTCCCTTCTTTTAAAAACCTAGTTGAAATTATCCAACTTTTACTGCTCGTTCCTCCGAGATTATCTCTTCTTCCATTTGTCGACAAGTTCCGACATTATCTTGCCCGCAATATCCTTCGAGCCGAGGCCGAAGGCCAGGCCTAAAGCCAATCCTACCGCTGCCAAGATCACCACTATGGCTGTGTCAAGCACAAATGTCCTGACATTCAGCATCGGGAGGACCGTAAGTATCGTTATCACGACTATAACTATCTGTGCGATCTGGCCTATGTTCTTTGCCGTCGCTATACCGGCATTAGAAGCCATGGTCCTTACTATCGAACCTATCAATGAGGCAAAGAAGAGACCCAGCACCAGAACGAATATCGAAAGCACTACTTGACCGGCGTATTCGACCACCTTATCAAGATAGCCTGTCGGAGGCAATCCGGCTATGGTCAAAGTAATTATAACCAGCACCAAAATAAGCAGCCAATAGATCACTACGCCCAGAAGCTCCGAGAGGGTATGCTTGATCTCACCCTTTGCCAATATGCTGGCAATACCCGCTTTCTCAGATAAGACGTCAAAACGAGCGATCTTAAGAGCTTGAACGATCAGCTTTTCGACAGCTTTCGCGATGAGCATGCCTATAACCAAAACCACCAACGCGATAACTATCTTGGACAAATAAGGTACTAAAGCAGCCCAAAATGTGCTCCAAGTGCTAATAACCAGTTCCATAGTCTGCCCTTCCCCCATTTTACCGCCTCCTTTCAGGTTTTCTTACCTAAAATACTTTCCCTATTTGTTTTAATATTAACATAAAGAAAATATTTGTCAAGCACTTTTTCCAGATTTAGCAATAAATTTCTACTCCGCATCCCCGGCATTATGATATAATCATAAAAAGAAGGACGGAGGTCAAGATGAAAAGGTTTTTTGCCCTCAAACTATGGATTTTAGTTTCTATTTCCCTGGTTTTCTGCGATACGGCGGCTTTTGCGATCGGCAACAAGAAAGTGGTGCAGCTCCTGACGCAGGCGAGCCAGTTATTATGCAACGGCGATTACGATAAAGCGATAAAAACATGCGATGACATCACGGCTATAGACCAAAATTGCCCTGCCGCCTATTATCTCCGCGGATTTGCCCGCCGCTACAAAAAAGAATATGAGCTTGCCATAACGGATTTCACGCTCGCGGTAAAGATCGACCCTAAATACGCGGCCGCTTATTTCGGACGCGCCATGTCATACGCCTATACGCGGAATTATGATAACGCGTTGGCCGATTTTAACGCGGCGATCGCCGTAGATCCCCGTTATACCGACGCCTATATAAACCGCGCGAGGGTCTACTATGAGATCGATGATTACGACAAAGCGTGGGATGACGTGCATAAGGCGGAATCCCTCGGCGTATCCAAAGATATGCTGTACAAGGGATTCATCAATAAATTAAAGGAAGCTTCGGGCAGGAATCGATAATAACAGGCGGGATAGCGGTGCGCCTTCCTTTACTCTTCGCTCTTTTTCTTATCGGGGAATAACACCAATACAACAAACCCGAAGATGCTTAAAAGCCCTAGTAATCCCCAAACGCCTTTATAGCCCTTGCCTTTTGCATAATTCCAAAGGCCCCATATCAACAGCAGGAACCCGCCGTAGATAAGGATCGCCGCGCACCAGAGGACGATCCCGATGTGGACATAATAACTTACCAAAAACCCGATGATCTGCGACAGTATCCCGAACCCCACTCCGATATTCGTCTTTATCCTGTACTCCCTTATCATGCCTTCTCCCTCCCGTGCCTTAGATAATGGTATAAGTATTCCTGGGCGTATCCCGCGTAAGCGCCGAAACGTTCCCGCGCGAACTCTGCGGCTTTCTTAGGCGCCGCGGCCTTCCCGCTAAAATATAACTCCTCGATACCTCTCTTTATCCACACATCGACCGGAAAGGCCTCGTATCTCTTGAACGAAAAAAGCAAAACGCAATCCGCGACCTTCTCTCCGACGCCTTTAAGCGACATCAACCTTTCCTTCGCTTCCTTATAGTTTAAATCCTCGAGCGCGTCCAAGTCAAACTTTTTCGAGGCGACCTTTCGCGCGGTATCCTTTATATACGCCGCCCTGAAGCCGAGCCCTAATCCCTTCAGGATCTTTATATCGGCCCCGGCGATACGCCCGGCCGGGGGAAAAGAATAAGCGTCCATCCGGCCAAGGACGAGCCGCTTGCCGAACTTTTTCGAAAGGCCGGCTATCATCTTTTTTATGCGCGGGATATTGGTATATGACGAAAGGATGAACGAGGCGAGGCACTCCCATCGGTCCTGGTTCAGGATCCTCAGGCCGTGGTATTTTTTTATGGCCTTTTTGACATGCGGGTCCGTGCCTATCTCTTTATATATGCGCGGCAGGTCCTCATTGAGCCCGAAATAATCGGCTATCTTTTCCTTGTCTGCGCGCGAGCCGGTCTCAACGGTAAGTTCACGGCCGTCAAACGCGGCCTTCACAAGCGACTCGCCTATCACGCCTGTGTAAAAATCGCCGGACCTCTCCCAGCGGAACGCCTGGCCGCATTCCAGCGTATGTTCGAGGTTAAAATCTGAGACGGGCAAGCTGAACTTCAACTTTATTTTACCTTCGGTAGGACTATCCCCTGCTGCGCCTGGTATTTTCCTTTTCTGTCCCTGTATGTCACTTCCGGCGCTTCGTCGCATTCGTAAAAGAGGAGCTGGGCGATGCCTTCTTTGGAATATATCTTTGCGGGATGCGGTGTCGTATTGCTTACCGCCATGGTGAGGTAACCCTCCCAGGTCGGCTCGAGCGGGCTGATAT